>JBDSGC010000001.1:0-4542 GCA_039919215.1 Thermoanaerobaculia bacterium
CCAGCGAACCAGACGAGGAGAGATGGACGACATGAGCAGGGGAGCGTGTCCGATCGCACTCATGGATCAGCAGCTCGATGGCCTGATCCTCCGCAGACGGCGGCCGCGACGCCAGATACCGCGCATACGTTCGTACATCGCCATGAAGATGCGCCGCGGCCTCAGCGATCGGACCGGGCAGCTCCGCATGCACCAGCAGCCGCGATCCCTGATCGCGCAGCGACTCCAGCGCCTGCCGCAGACCGGCAGCGTCGAGATGTCCGAACTCCGGCACGCCGGAGTCGATGAGAAAACATTTGAACCCGAGGGCGCCGGCCTTGAGCATCGACGGAAGAGAGGCGGCGTTGCCAGGTACCGCACCGCCCCACAGGCCGACGTCGACGCGGCACTTGCCTTCCATGGCCTCCGCCTTGGTCATTAACGAGGCGACGCTGGTTGTCGGCGGCAGGCTGTTGAGTGGCATATCGACGATGGTGGTCACCCCGCCCGCCGCCGCCGCCCGCGTGGCGCTGTCGAACCCTTCCCACTCGGTCCGTCCCGGCTCGTTGATGTGCACGTGCGAGTCGACCAGACCGGCCATCACTGTGAGATCGCCATAATCGATGATGCCAGCTCCCGCGGGAACGTCATCGAAATCCGCCACCCGCTCGATACGACCGTCGCGGATGTGAATTGATGCCGCGCGCGTCCCGCCCGGAGTCACGACGTTACGGCTGCGAACGATGGTCACAGCTGCGCCGCGGCGACTTCGCGTGCGTCACCACCGCCCTGCGCGACGCGCCTCAACTCCGAGAGCCGCGAGAGAATCTCTTCCCCCGTCGCCGGCGCGTGCAGTCGGGCGATCGCGCCGGGCGCGCTCAGGTGCCGCAGCGCATCCTTCACCGCGCACCACACCGAGATGGCCAGCAGCAGGGGAGGCTCGCCCACCGCCTTGCTCGACCGGATGTTCTGCGTGTTCGTGTCGTTCTCGATCCAGTCGACGTTGAAGATCTCCGGCACGTCGTGGATGTTGGGGATCTTGTACGTGGTCGGCGAGTGGCTGAGCAGCACACCTTCCGGAGTGCGGCGCATCTCCTCGTTGGTCAGCCAGCCCATGCCCTGGATGAAGGCGCCGGTGATCTGGCCGCGATCGATACCGGGATTGATCGAGGTGCCGATGTCCATCAGCAGATCGCTCCGCCGCACCTTCATCGCGCCGGTGAACCGGTCGATCTCCACCTCGGAGACCGCCCAGCCCTTCGTGAAGTAGAGGAACGGCGTGCCGCAGCCGCGATCGGCGTCCCAGTCGATGCCCTGCGTCGAATAAAAGCCGCGCTCGCCGAGCGAGATGCGCTCCCTGTACGCCATCAACACCAGCTCTTCGAACGTGACGTTCTGATCGGACTGCCGGTCATCGTGAATCGCGCCGTTCGCGAACACGATGCGCTCCGGATCGGCCTCCACTTTCAGCTCGCGCGCGAAATGTTCCGCCGCGACGACGGCCATGCGCGCGCGGATCCTGCGACAGGCATCGACCGCCGCGCCGCCATTCAAATCCGCGCCGCTCGACGCCGCGGTGGCCGAGGTGTTGTTGTTCTTCTCGGTGGAAGTGGGCATGAGGAGGACGCGCGTTGCATCGATCCCAAACTCCTCGGCCACCAGCTGACGGATCTTCGTGTTCACCCCCTGGCCCATCTCCGTCGCGCCAGTGGAGACCTGCACCGAGCCGTCGAGGTAGATGTTGACGAGAGCGTTGGCCTGGTTGAGGAACTTCGTGTTGAAGGAGATGCCGAACTTCACGCCGGTCATCGACAACCCGCGCAGATGCGTTTTCGACGTGCGATTGAAGTCGGCGACCTCGATGCGCCGCCGGTCGTAGTCAGCTTTCTCGCGGAGCTCGGTGAAGATCGCCGGCAGCGTGTTCTTCGTGATCTGCTGGTTGTACGGCGTGAGATCGCGTTCGCCGATGCCGTAGCAGTTGCGCATGCGCACGTCGGCGGCGTCCAGCTTCAGGAATGAGGCGATCTCCTCGAGGATGTTCTCGAGCGTGATCGCTCCCTGCGGCCCGCCGAAGCCGCGGAACGCGGTGTTGGGTGGCAGGTTGGTGCGGCATACGGTTCCGGTGATCCACGCCGCGGGCAGGTAGTAGGCATTGTCGATGTGGGTCATGGCCCGGCCCATCACCGCGGTCGAGAGATCGGCGAACGCGCCGCCATCGGAGTAGAGATCGGCGCGCAGGGCGGTGATCATGCCGTGGTCGTCGAAGCCGACGCGCCAGTCGTTCTGGAAAGGATGCCGCCCGCCGGTGACCGCCATGTCATCGTCCTTGATGTAGGCGATGCGCGCCGCGCGCCTGGTTACCTGCGCCACCAGTGCCGCCATCGCCGCCGGATGCGTGGCCTGGCACTCCTTCCCGCCAAACCCGCCGCCCATGCGCTTGGTGACCACCGTGACCTGATTCAACGCCAGCCCCAGCACATGCGCAATCACCTCCTGCACCTCGGAGGGATTCTGCGTCGAAGAGTGGATCGTCAGCGCCCCGAACTCTCCCGGAATCGCCAGCGCCGCCTGCGACTCCAGATAGAAATGATCCGCCCCACCATTGACCCACACGCCGTCCAGCGTGTGTTTCGCGGAGGCAAACCCCACCTCGAGATCGCCGCGTTTGATCGTCCGCACAGGCCCAATGAAATGCCCCAGCCGCTTGGCGTGATCGATGGTGAACACCGGCTCGAGGACTTCAAAGTCACCCTTGATCGCCGCCTTCGCCCGCCGCACGCACTCGCGAGTCTCCCCCGCAATCACCACGATGGGATGCCCGATGAAGGAGACGGATTCCTCCGCCAGCAACACCTCATCCTTGAGGATCGGCCCGAACACGTTGTGCGCCAGATCCTCATGCGTCAGCAGCGCGACAATCCCAGGGATGTTCCGCGCAGTCTCCAGGTCGAGCGATTTGATCCGCCCATGCGCGATGGGCGACCCATAGAAATCGACGAACACCTCCCCGCGTACGGGAGGCATGTCATCAACATAGATCGACTCGCCGGTGACATGCCCGATCGCAGAGTCATGAGGGATGTTTTTGCCGGCGGACATGGGACGGGTAGTGTACGACGGACGAAAGGTGGTGAGCGGTTTCGGGCAGTTCGTGGGCCGCCGAAGCATGATCGATACGCACAGCAAAAGCCGCGGAGCGGCGAAATCTAGGTAGCCCAGCGCGTCAGCGCTGGGTTGGAGATAGCCTTTCCAATCGTGAGCCGCGGAGCGGCGACATCATTCCCACATGAAGCGTTCGTCCGACTCCATGCCGTGTTCTGCAAGGAAGCGCCGCACCTCTTCTTGATAGGTCACCCGCCGGTGGTGTTCCTCCTGATGTTCGATGTAACGGATCACGCCATGGATGCCTGACTTGCTGACGCTGAAGGCCGCGTAACCCTTCTGCCATGCGACGATCCTCCGGCCGCCGGTGTTCTCGATGATCCCTCCGAGGTATGCGTGACACTCTTGCGCGAAGTCCGGCTCGAGGAAGGGAACCCGGTCTTTCGTGCTGAAGACGAGGTGGGGGAGAAGAGAGGTGAAGCGGTGACGCATGCTGCCATCATTCTATCTTGCCGTATGTCGCCGCTCCGCGGCTTGGTGGATGCCGGTCCGATTTTCCCAGCGCTCACGCGCTGGGCTACGTAGATGTCGCCGCTCCGCGGCTTCCGCGCTGGGAAGTTTTCCGGCGTCCGCGGTTCTTCCGCCTTCGGCTCTACTCCGCGGGCGCCACCATGTACTGCTCGAGTTTTCCATCCGGCATGGTGAAGGTCCACACGCGCAGGGTCTTCTTCGGAAAGACCACTTTGTAGCTGCGCGAGGTCATTCCGCCGCGCAGGCCCTGGCGGGTCTGGGTGAATTCCGTCGGCATGCCGAGCGGCTTCAGCGTCGAGGCGAAGTCTTTCAGCGCGGCGATTGAGAAGTAGGCGTTCGCGTTCGAGGTGAACAGCGTGCGATCGATCGCGCCGTCCTGCAGGCCGCCGAAGATCCTCTTCGCCTGCTCCTGCGCGCCCTCGGTTCCTGATGGTGCGAACAGGATCGTGCCGATCTTCGATGCGATCTGCGATGCGGCGCTGGCGGCGTCGATGTTCGTGAGCACGCTCACCGAGACGCGATCGTCGGGATAGACGTCGTTCTGCGCGGTGAAGCCGGACACTTCGCCGCCGTGCGACAGGAGGCGTCGTCCGTCGACCATGCCCAGCGAGAGGCCGAGACCGTAGCGGGAACCGACGCCGCTGGCGAGGGAGACTTCCTTTTCCATCTCCCGGTAAGAGGCCGGCTGCAGGATGGTCTGATCGATGATCGAGAGATCCCACTTGGCAAGATCGCTGGGGGTCATGGCCAGCTCACCGGCGGCGAACATCCATCCTTTTCCTTCCTTCGGTGCCGGTCGAACCGGTCCCAGTCCGTAGCGCATGTAGCGCTGCGGCTCGTCGGGGCCGAGCGGTGCGAGGTCGGTGTCGAAGACGGTCGACATGCGCAGCGGCTGGAACACGCGTCGCTGCAGGAGATCGATGAGCGACA
>JBDSGC010000002.1:0-5942 GCA_039919215.1 Thermoanaerobaculia bacterium
GGCGTCGACATTCAGGGCGTGCGGGTACAGAACGATCTGGCCGGCTCGAAAGTGAATTCGAACGACGCCCTCTATCTGCTCTCCCGTCCGACCGGAGGCGAGGTCTTCAAGAACTCCAATGACATCAACAGCGACCTGGAGACCATGCTCCGGCATCAGGAAGTCGTCTACGTTCTCGGCTTCACCGTTCCCGCTGGGAACAATGGTCGATACCACGATCTGAGCATCAAGCTGACCGGCGTTCCAGGAGGCCGTGCCTTCCACCGCGCCGGATACTTCGATGACGGTGCGCAGACGGCGCTGGAACGCTCGCTGACCAATGCGGAGATCGTTCTGAATGACATCCCCCAGGCCGGAGTGCACATCGCCACGCTCACTGCGGCGTTTCCTGCGGCCAATCACCGCGGTCTGGTGCCGGTGGTCGTCGACATTCCCGGCACCGACCTGCTCGTTCCGCAGCCGTCAAAACCGTTGTCCCTCGACCTCTACGTCTACGCATTCGATGGCGAAGGAATCGTACGGGATCGCATCTTCCAGCACATCACTCTCGATACGATCGTGCTTCGAGACAAGCTTCTGCGGACCGGCGTCAAGTACTACGCAACGCTGTCGCTCCCGGCAGGGAAGTACGCCATCAAGACGCTGGTCCGCCTCAGCGACGACCGCAAAGGGTACGCCCGGTCCGACGTCGAAGTGACCAGCGGCGACGAGGTCTCGCTGCTGCCGCCGTTGTTCATGGACGACCCCGGCCGATGGGTTCTGATCCGTGGCGCCATGCACGATGATGGCGCGCCGTTTCCGTTCCAGATCGGCGGAGAGCCGTTCATGCCCAGTGCGCGAGCGGAGCTGATGGACGGACAGCCGCGCGACTATGCCTTGTTCGTGCTGAACGCGGACGCCGGTGAACTGGCCTGGGAGACCGCAGTGACCGACGTTTCGGGCCGGAAACAGAGCACCAGCCCGATACTGGTGAAGCAGCTGCAGGCGCAGACGATGACCAAGATGATTTTTCGATATACCGCGCAGGGGATGATGAGCGGCGCCGGAACGATGGATGTCCAGGTGCATCGAAAAGGATCGGGCGACGAGCGGACCTCCCGCGTCGCCGTCGTGATGAAGACCAAAGGAGAAGCACCATGAAGCTTCGCATTGCCATTGCTTCGTTGTTTCTGGCGGCTCCGCTGCTGGCTCAGGTTCGGGAAACGGTCAATGTCAACGTGGTCGAGATCCCGGTCACGGTGGTTGATTCGAGCGGCGAGCCGGTGCGAGGGCTCACTGCTGCGAACTTCGAGCTGCTGGACGGCGGCAAAAAACGCGACATCACCTCGTTCGACATGATCGACTTTGCCTCGGCCGTGTCGCGCAATGCGATCTCTCCTCTGAATCCGGCAGCCCGGCGCTCCTTCCTGTTGCTGTTCGATCTGGGGTTCTCGTCGCCGAACGCGTTGCAGCGCGCACAGGAGGCCGCCCGGCGCTTCGTCAGAGAAAGCGTCGAGCCGCGCGACCTGATCAGCGTCGGTTCCATCGACGTGAACAAGGGCTTTCGCCTCCTCTCCGGCTTTACCACCGATCGCGATCTGGTGGCCTCAGCGATCAGCGATCCGATGAAGTTCCGGGGAACCGATCCTCTGGGGATCGCCAATCAGGTCGGCGGGAACGAAGCGGTCACCCTGCCGACCGCTCAGCCCACCGGAGGAGCGGCGGGACGTGAGTCGTTCGCCGCAGATGCCGAGGCCAACGCAAGAGAGGTTCAGGCAGGATCCGCGCGCAACAATCAGCACTACATGCGGCAGAAGATCGAATCCCAGGTGGACGCGCTGGGCCAGCTGGCCAAGACCCTCCGCGCCGTGCCCGGTCGCAAACAGATCATTTTCCTCTCCGAAGGTTTCGATGCGTCCGTCCTCCAGGGACGCGACGCGCGTGCCTCCAGCGACCAGGCCGCCGAAAACGAGGCGGTGACGCACGGCCAGGTATGGACCGTCGATTCCGACGCACGCTACGGAAACTCCTCCAGCTTGACGGTCCTGGACCGCATGGCCCAGTACTTCCGTCAGTCCGATGTCGTGCTGCATGCCCTGGACATCCAGGGAGTGCGGGTGCAGAACGACGCCTCGGGATCGAGAATCAATTCGAACGCCGGGCTCTTCATGCTGGCCCGTCCCACCGGTGGGGAGGTCTTTCAAAACGAAAACAACCTCAAGAGCAACTTCGGCCGGATGCTTCACAGCCAGGAAGTGGTGTACGTCCTCGGATTCCAGGCTCCCCTGTCGAAGGCCGGCACCTTCCACGAGTTGAAGCTGAAGCTGGTCAATGTGCCCGCTCGCTCCCGCGTTTCCTATCGAACCGGCTACTACGAGCCGGGCGCCGATACGCCGGCGGAACGATCGCTGACCGATGCAGAGATTGTGGTGAATGACATTCCGCAATCGGACATCCATGTCGCTGCACTGTCCGCCGCGTTTCCGAATGCAAACGGGAACGCTCAGGTGCCGCTGATCCTCGAATTGAACGGAAAGGATCTCGTACAGTCGGCCAAAGGCAGCAGCGCGGCAGCGGAAATCTACGTCTACGCCTTCGATTCCGAGGGCGTCGTTCGCGACCGGCTCTACCAGCGCATCCAGCTCGATCTGAAAAAGGTCGGGGATCGCCTGCGATCGACCGGCGTCCGCTACTACGGGACGCTCAGTCTTCCTCCGGGGCAGTACGCCATCAAATCGCTCGTACGGACCACGGACGGAGACAAACGCGGTTTCGCCCGCAGCGAGGTCACCGTCTCCAAGCCGAATGAGATGGCGCCGGCGTCGCCGATTCCCATCGACGAGGATCCCAAGTGGCTGCTGGTCCGAGGGAAAAATACGCGCGCGTCGGGTGCCTATCCCTTCACCGTGAGCGGCCAGGATTACATCCCCAGTGCCACTTTGGTGAGCGGCCAACCGCGGAAAATCGCGGTGTACGTTTTCGGGCTGCGGCCGAACGAGTTCACCTTCCAGACCTCGCCCAAAACCAAGTTGCTGGGAACCCTGGAGAGCCCCGGATTCACCACGCTCGTGCTCCAGCTCGACGATGCCGCGGGAGCCTCTTCGCTCGACGTGACCATCCAGAAGAAAGGCGCCACCACATCGCAGAAAAGCAGCGTAGCCCTGGCCCGACCGTAACGTTCGCACCGCACTCGACAGGCCGCAGTCCACGAAAGTCCCATGCACGAGTGTTCCGCCCACGAGTGTCCCGCGCACGAGTGTCCTTCTCCCCGCGCACGGGGAGAAGGTGCCGAAGGCGGATGAGGGGTCCTCAAGACGCTCGTCGTGATCCTACGAAATCGGCCGCGATGGTCTGTAGAAGGTGCCGAAGCGGATGAGGGGTCATTCCACCCCCCATGATCACCACCCCAGAATGTACGCAAACATCAGCGGTGCCACGATGGACGCATCCGACTCGATGATGTGGCTCGGAGTATCGACGCCCAGCTTCCCCCAGGTGATCTTCTCGTTGGGAACCGCTCCGGAGTACGACCCGTAGCTGGTGGTGGAGTCGCTGATCTGGCAGAAGTAGCCCCACAGCGGTACGCTGGTGCGCTGCAGATCCTGGTGCAGCATGGGCACGACGCAGATGGGGAAGTCGCCGGCGATACCGCCGCCGATCTGGAAGAATCCGATCGATGATTTCTCCGTGGTCTTCGTGTAGTAGTCGGCCAGCTCGATCATGAACTCGATGCCGGTGCGCACCGTGTGGACGTTCTTCACGTCGCCGGAGATGCAGTGTCCCGAGTACATGTTGCCCAGGGTGGAGTCTTCCCAGCCGGGAACGAAAATGGGGAGGTTCTTCTCGGCCGCGGCGATCATCCAGGAATGCTTCGGATCGATCTGGTAGAACTCTTCGATCGATCCATCGCGCAGGATCTCGTACATGAACTCGTGCGGAAACAACCGCTTGCCCGCCTTGTCCTTCTCCATCCAGTGCCGCAGCACCGCCGACTCGATGCGCCGCATGGCCTCGCCTTCAGGGATGCAGGTGTCGGTGACCCGGTTCATGTGCCGCCCCAGCAGAACCTTCTCATCCTCGGCGCTGAGGTAACGATAGTGCGGCACGCGCTCGTAGTGATCGTGGGCCACGAGGTTGAAGATGTCCTCTTCGAGGTTCGCCCCGGTGCAGCTGATGGCATGCACCTTGTCCTGCCGGATCATCTCCGCCAGCGAGATCCCGATCTCCGCGGTGGACATCGCCCCAGCCAGCGTGACCAGCATCTTGTTCCCGCCCTCGAGGTGCCTGATGTAATCGTCCGACGCCGCCCGCAGCGACGCCGCATTGAAGTGCCGGTAGTGGTGCTTGATGAACTCCGTGATCGGTCCAGACATGGCGGAATGCTACAGCAGCCTGAGGGAAAGGTTCTTTGAGAACTGGCTCAGCAGGGCGTCAAGTGTCGCGGTCGAAGTGATCGGAGCGTGAGGAATCAGAACGAACCGGCCGGCACGGCCGGCGGCGTTGGTTCGCAAAGCGCCCGCCACGATTTTCGCATCAGCCCGCGGTCACTCGATTCGCTCCCCCTCGGTCGCGAGCGATTGGGCGTTGGCTTGTACCGAGGTAGAATCGTCGCGGTGAGCGACGACCTTTACGCAGTCCTTCTCCGCTTCCACCGCGAGGTGGCGATGCCGGAGGTGCGAGAGACGATCGACGCGGTGCGCGCGGAGGTCGGTGCGGCTCGCAATGAGATCCTTACGCACTTCGACCCCATCTACCATCGCTTCGAACGGCTTGAGTCTGAGTACGAGGCGCTTCATGCGGCGGTCGCTCGCGTCGAACGAGCGGTAGGGTCGGGCGACCGGTGCGCCAGCAACTCCAGGAGCTGAAGCAGAAGGTCGCTGAGCTTCAGCGACGGATCGAAGAACTCGAATCCTCGGCGAGTTGATGGGGGCTCAGACGGGACCACGGCCGTAGACGCGGACCGGCGTTACACTCTCTGCCATGCCCGAGCGCCCCGAAGGGAAGGTGGAGCAACCTGAGCAGAAGCCTGGGTCTGGAGTGGATCGAAGTCAGATCCGCCGGCTGCTGGATCTCACTCCGGACGAGCGTTTGAAGCTGTTCGTCGCCTCCGCGCGAAATGTAGCGGAGCTGGTGGCGAGCGCGCGCCCGGTATGAACCCGGCTTTCGATCCGCGTCCACCTCTGCGAGTGCTGCGGGCACACGACGTTCGCTTCGTGGTCATCGGCGCTGATCTGATGAAGAATGCGACGGAAGTCGTCGTTGACGGTGACCTTCACGTCATGGTCGCTCGATTGAGGACCTGCTGTTAATGACACACCCCGCGTCGCCTCCCACAACCGAGTTCCTTCTCCCCGCCGCAGCGGGGAGAAGGTGGCCGAAGGCCGGATGAGGGGTCGCTCATGAGCGCAGGAGAGACCCCTCACCCCCGCTTCGCGGACCCTCTCCCCGCTGCGGCGGAGAGAGGGAACTCGCGTGTGGATGTGTCATCGAGATCTCAACAGCGCTTCATCGCGCTGTTTCCTTCGCTCCGGATGAAGCGTGCCGCAGGCCGACCGAAGGACCTGATCGCCGTCGAGATTCTCTCCGCGCTCAAGGAAGAGCGGGATCGACGCAACGCAGGGTCGTAACGTTTCTCGCCCGAGGCCCCCTCGATCGAAACGCTCGGTTCTGCTGCCTATCGCGTGACCGTCACCGTCGTCGAGGCGGTTGTGGGCGTGCCGGTGTCGTCGGTGGCTTCGATGCGGACCTGGCCGGTGACGCTGCCGAAGAGGCGGTCATCGCTCACGTCCTTGCGGGGGGCGAGGTGGTAGCGAAGGTTGCCGTTCGCGGCAATCGAGGTGGGGTAGCCGAGGGCGGCGATCTCCGCGGAGCCGTACGACTCCGAGGCGACCTTCAGGCCGCCGAGGGCGAAGACGTCGAGGACGATGCGCTGGACGGTGAGCGGGTGGCCGCCGGTCTCGCGC
>JBDSGC010000003.1:0-7466 GCA_039919215.1 Thermoanaerobaculia bacterium
ACCGGGAAATAATCGGCGGCGGCGTGCCATTACCCGGTTACAATCGCCGGCCCTGCTCACAGTGGCCGGGATATCTTTTTGACAATCTGTCCAGCTCCTTGGGCCCTCTCCAGAGGGGGCTCCGCTAGGCCAGAAGGAGGATTCATGAGGACTTACGAAGTCCTGTTTATTCTTTCCACGCAAGTACCGGAAGAGGAAGCGACCACGCTGGTTACCGAGTTCAAGCGTGTCGCCGAGACGACCGGGGCGAAACTCACGCATGAAGAAGCGTGGGGCCGCCGCCGTCTTGCGTATCCCATTCAGAAGGCGAACGAGGGCAACTATCAGTTGCTTGTGTTCGAGAGCGAAGGATCGCTCAGCGAACTCGATCGCCGGATGAAGAACTCTGATCGGATTCTGCGGCACATGATCGTGCGCACGGATCTGGATCACAAGCGGGCTGACAAGCTGGCCAAGAAGAATCCGAAGAAGGAACGGGTCCGTCCCGCCACCTTCGCGCCGGCTTCAGGAATGTCGCAGAGTGCGACGTCTCCGGCCATGGCACCCGCCTCCACCCCCGCGACCGAAGAAGCGATGCCTGCTGATCTGGTCGAGACGACGCCGCGCGCTGATGTCGCGCCGGCCGAATAAGGAGACTACGAGATGGCCCCTCCAACCCGAGGCCCTCGTCCCGCCGGCGGTGGTGCCGGTGGACCACAGGGCGGCAAGAAGAAGTTCTTTTACCGTCGCAAGCGCGTCTGCAAGTTCTGCGTCGAGAAGCTCGAGTACATCGACTACAAGGACGTAAAGATGCTGCAGCAGTTCATCCCCGAGCGCGGCAAGATTCTGCCCCGCCGCATCTCCGGAACCTGCGCCCTCCATCAACGCAAGCTGCAGAACGCCATCAAGCGCGCCCGCATCGCGGCGATGCTTCCCTTCGCCACGGACTGACCCTTCCATGAGCGAGACGCCGATGCAGAGCGAGCCCGTTGTGCCAGCGGACCTCCCCCCGAGGACCGTGGGCCATCGTGTTCGGAGCATTCTGGGCTACGCCGTGCTGGCGGGCCTGATGCTGGTGTCTCCTCTTTTTGTCTTTCTTCCCGCCGCCCTCTTCCATTGCGGAATCCGCAATGGCCGCAAGGCGGCATGGTTCGTCCTGGCCACCGGAGCAGCGATCGCCGCTCTCATCGCAGCTCCTGCGGCGCAGGCGTCCGCGTCCAACGCCCACATGAGCATGGCCTATCTGCTGGCGCTGGTCGCCGGGGTGGGACTTCCCGCGCTCATCCTGCTTCCGATGGTGGAACGGGCGGAGTCGTTCGGCAGGATCCTCACGTTGGCCATCGTGCTGAGCGTTGCCGGTCTGGCGCTGACCGAAGTCTTCATGCAGTCCGCCGCGTCGTTTTCTCCGTACGCCGACCAGATGGTCAGCGCGCGCGAGACCTCGGCGAAATTCGTCACGGCCTACCAGAAGGCGGGTATGCCTGCCGATGCCGTCCGCTTCCTCCAGAAGTGGATGAACATCGGCGTCTACTGCCTGCCCGCGTTTCTGCTCATCGACATCGCGGTCGTTTTTCTGTTCAGTCTTTTGATGCTCAGCCGTTTGCGAACATGGCGCGACACCGCTCCGCTGCTCAGTCCCTATCGCTTCCGCAACCTGTCGTTGCCGGAGTGGCTGCTGTTCGCATTCGTGGTCGGCGGTCTCTCGCCGCTGGCCTCGGGGATGCCGCAGCGGGTGGGGGCCAACATCCTGGCGGTGGTTACCTTCCTCTACCTGCTCCAGGGACTGGCGATCTTCCGTTCGCTGGTCACGGCGGCAGGCACCAGTTTCTTCGGTTCGATGTTCGCGTACGGGATGCTGTGCATTCTCACGCTGACGGGGATCGCGCCGCTCCTGCTCAGCGTGGCCGGGCTCTTCGACTCGTTTTTCGACTTCCGACACTTCAAACGAAAGGATCACTCAGATGAAAGTCATTCTCATTGACGAGATCCGCGGGCTCGGCTCGCGGGGCGACGTCGTCACCGTCAAGGCTGGCTACGCGCGTAATTTTCTTCTCCCGAAGAAAATGGCCCGTGAAGCCACGGCCGGAAATCTCAAGGCCGTCGAGCAGGAGCGCAAGAAGTGGGCGCTGCTCGGTGCCAAGGAAAAAGTAGAAGCGCAGGCTGCCGCCGAGCGCGTCAAAGGCACGAAGATCGTCGTGCTCAAGCGCGTAGGCGACCATGGCCAGCTCTTTGGTTCCGTTACCACCCATGACATTGCCGAGGCCCTCACGGCCAAAGGCATCGAAGTGGACAAGCGCAGGATCGAGATCGCCCAGCCGATCAAGACCCTGGGCATGCACCAGGTCGAGGTCAAGCTGTATCGCGACGTCAGCGCGGTCATCGAGGTGGAGGTCTCTCCGGTCGGCGGAGGAGAAGTTGCCGCCCCCGCGCCCCCTCCGGGCACCGCCGTCACCAATGCCGGAAAGCATTCCATGGACCACGATGAAGAAGAGGGGTCCGGGTCTGGCCGTCGCCGGTAATTTCGATTTTGAAGGCGGCTGAGGGGCGCTCACGCGACCGAGCAACACCCCTCATCCCCGCTTCGCGGACCTTCTCCCCGCTGCGGCGGGGAGAAGGAACTCGAGGGGAAGGCGTCCCGTATATCCAGATTGAATCACTGCGCTTCCTGCGACAGTGTCCCCTGCTGAGAAACTGTTGAAGGCCGTGCTCCCCCCGTCGAGAGTCCTTCTCCCCGCACACGGAGAGAAGGAACTCGAGGGGAAAGCGTCCCCTATATCCAGATTGAATCACTGCGCTTCCTGCGACGGTGTCCCCTGCTGAGAGACTGTTGAAGGCCGGGCTCCCCCCGACGAGAGTCCTTCTCCCCGCACACGGGGAGAAGGTGCCGAAGGCGGATGAGGGGAGCTCAGTCGACGAAGCAGGTCCCTGCTCTGCTTCGCGATCTCGATGGGAATGCCGTCCGTTCGCGGCGAAATGAGAGCATCCGCGTTGGGCGCGGTATCCTTCCCGTCGCAATGAGCGATGAGCGTTATGTCGATGCGCCGCCGGGGGGCGCCGAGGGGTGGCGGGAGGTCTGGGAACAGGATCTGCGCTACCGGCCGCGTCCTTCCCGCTTCGAATCCCTTCTGCGCATGGTGCGCCGGGTCGTCGGGCGCGCGGGCGAGCCGGAGGCGGAGCGGCAGAAGAACTTCAATGTTGCGCTGATGGATCTGCTGGCGGACGCGCGACGGTCCGTCGATGCTGCGCGGGAAGATCTGAAACGCGACCTGACGGCAGTCCAGACGGACGTTCGCAACGCCGACGAGTCTCTGGCGCTGGAACTGGCCCGTCTTCGCGAGCTCATCCCGGTTGCCGCGCGGCGAAACGACGCGCTCATCGCTGCGCTCGATCAGAAGATTGAGACCGTCGACGTGCGCGTCCGCGATCTCACCAATCCGCTGATCGAGAGGGTCGCCGTGGGTAGCGTGGTCGCTTCCGACCTGCTCTATCGCCGTCTGGAAGATGCGCTGCGGGGAAGCGAAGGCGCGCTCGCAGAGTCGGCCGCGCATTACGCAGAGCTGGCGCGCGACGCGCAGCCGCTCCTGGACGTCGGCTGCGGCCGCGGTGAGCTGCTCGCCGCATGCCGCGAAGCAGGAGTGCAGGCCTCGGGGTTCGACACCAATGAGCGTTCGGTGGCCGATCTGGTCGCCCGCGGATTCGATGCTTCTTTGGGGGCGATTCCCCAGTGCTTCGCTTCGATCGAGGCAGGATCGGTCGGCTCCATCGCGGCCATCCACGTGGTGGAGCATCTTCCGGTCGACGCCCTCTTCGCTCTGTTTGCCGAAGCGGCGCGCGTCCTTCGCTCCGGTGGCCTGCTGATCATCGAGACGCCGAACGCGGAGTCCCTCGCCGTCACCGGATCCGAATTCTGGCGCGATCCGACACACCTCGCACCGCGTCACCCCGCAGCGCTGACGCTCCTCGGGCGCGAGTATGGATTCGCGGTGGACGATGTGCGGCCCATCCACCCCTTCCCCGACGGCAACCGCTTCGTTGCCTCCGAGGAAGACCCGCCGTCGCTGAGAACGCTGGTCGAGGCGCTCAACGACCGGCTCTTCGGCGGCCAGGACTTGCGGCTGGTCTTGCGTCGCTGAAGAACAGGGGTGTTCTCGGCATCGGTCCGGACGTGTTGAGGTGAACAGAGTTCCGGAGGGACGATTGAGCGCGTTCGTCAAGAGCCGAGAGATCGCTGCGCGCGTCGATTCTTCGGCGATCAGCGTTGAGGGATGGCGTGTCGCAGAGCAGGAGACGATCAATCGTCCCTCCGGGACTTCGCATGGAACCGGAACCCAGGACTGAAGTCCTGGGCCAAGGGCAATCGTCCCTCCGGGACTGGCATCAGGTTGGACTCTGTACCCAGGATTGAAGTCCTGGGTTAGGACCCTGCTCGGCAGAACGTCTTCGAGCGGGATCTTGGCGGAGCCCTGGGCAACCAGCGCCGCCGGCCGTGCCGGCCTAGAACGAGCGTTTGTACGAGAAGATGAACGGCTTGCCCACGCAGTTGCGGACGGGAGGGGAGAAGCGGGCTCCTCGGATCTCGCGTTCGGCCAGAGCGCCGAGAGACTGGTCGCCGGTCCCGTTGGAGACAATGCGCGTCGAGATGACCTGTCCTTTGGCATCGACGCTGGCATCGACTCTCACGATGCCATGCGCCTGACTCTGGGAAAACTCCGGTCTGGGGGTTGTGACGAAGCTGTAATCGGAGTCGGGAGGGCAGCCGGAGCGGCGAGGGCGAGCGGTGGCTCCTTCGCGGACGACGTGCTGCGAGGAGACCCAGCCGACCGTGCCGTCGGCCATGCGGATGCGCAGCCATTCGCCGGAATCGGCCAGCACGGACAGGCGCGCTCCACGTCGAATGTGCCCGAGGATGGCGGAGTCGGCGCTGGCCTGCGCGCGAATGTTCAGTGTGGCCGCGCTGACCTTGACGCTGCCGATCACGTTCTCTGCTGAGGGCGCGGCCGTCGCGGATTCGCGAGCTGGTGCTGTGGAAGGAGAAGGTGCCGGCGCCGACCCGCCGCACCCGGCGAGCGTGAACAGCGTCAGAGCCGTGGCCACTCCAAGGGCCGCTCGGATGGCCGCCTTCGTCACGACGACAGCCGTTTCACCAGCGTGTAGAGAAACTGGAAGCTCTCATAAAACGAGTTGATGGCCACCCGTTCATCGCGGCCATGGGCACGGTTGTCGCCGACTTCGGAGAACAGGCCGGACACGCCATAGGTGGGGATCCCGGCGTTGCGCAGATAGAGTCCATCGCTGGCGCCGGTGGCCATGAGAGGTACCACGGGGACGCCGGGCCAGAATGCGGTGGTGACGCTTTCGATCGTCCGCATCACGGCGGGGTCGAGAACGGTCGGAGCGCTGGGCTTCGGCTTGTCGATCCAGCCGATCTCGATTCCAGGATCGTGGATGGTGGCGGCGATGGCGTCGCGGATTTCGTCGGCGGACTGGCCGGGCAGAATGCGGCAATTGAGCGTGGCCTTCGCACTCTGAGGCAGCGCGTTGTCTGCATGTCCCCCTTCCAGCCGGGTGGCCACGCAGGTGGTCCGCAACAGCGCGTTGTACACCGAAGTCTCCGAGAGACGCGCGGCCGCCGCTGCATCGCCGGCAGCGGTGGCGTTCATGTCTGCCGCAGTGGCTCCTTCCTCGATCCTGGACATCCTCTGGAGATAGGAGCGCGTCACGTCATTGAGCTGGACCGGGAAGTCGAATTTCTCCAGCCGCGTCAGGGCCTCGGCGAGTTGATAGATGGCGTTGTCTTTCCGCGGTACCGAGCTATGCCCGCCCTTGTTCTTGGCTTCCAGACTGAAGGTGACGTACACCTTCTCGCTGGCGCCGACGCCGTTGTACAGCCGCTTGCCCTCCTTCAACCGCCCACCGCCCCCTTCGTTGAGCGCGAGCGCGGAGTCGATCAAATCGCGATGCTCCTTGAGCAGCCAGTCGACGCCGTTGAACTTGCCGGTTTCCTCGTCCGCGGTGAGCGCGACGATCAGATCGCGCTTCGGGACCCACCGCTCCTGGCGATAGCGGATCAGCGAGGCGATCCAGATTGCGGCCATCGCTTTGTCGTCGCTGGTGCCGCGACCATAGAAGTAGCCCTCTTTCTCCGTGAGCAGGAACGGATCGATCGACCAGTCCTCGCGCTTCGCTTCCACCACATCGAGGTGGGCCAGCAGAAGAATCGGTTTCTCTTTCGTCGAGCCACTAAGGCGGGCAACGAGGTTTCCTTTACGGGCGTCGGGACCGAGCACCGTGACGTCCGAAGCGGGAAAGCCGGCATCGCGGAGCCGCTTGGCCATGGCCTCCGCCGCGGTGGTGGTGTTCCCGGAGGAGTCGGTGGTGTTGATCTCGATGAGCTGTTTGTAAATCTCGCGAACGAGATCGCGAGTGCGCGGGTCGAGCGCCGGGGGCGCAGCGTGAAGCAACGAGGGTACGAGGAGAAGAAGAAGCGGCAGAAGTCTTTTCGACATGGCGCGCGGATTGTACCTTCGCCATCGAAAGAGCCTGGAGCGGAATGCCGGGCGGCGCCACTCTCAAAAGGCCTGCTGGAATCAAGGGGCATCAACTTCAGATCTGTGCGTAATCAGCCCGCGTCAGCGGGCGCAGGAATGTAGCCCCCGGCGCCAGCCGGGGGATTTTGGGAGCCCAGACAGAAAGGAGCCGGCGTAGCGGGCGACAGAAGACTGCCGCCGCTACGCGGGCTCGCATGCGAGGCTCTTCGGTGTTCCCCCGGCTGGCGCCCCGGCTGGCGCCGGGGGCTACGTTCTGGCGCCGGCTACGCCGGCTCTGGATCGCGCTTTCTCTCAATCGCAGCACGCGCGCCGTCCTTCGACGCAGGATGACGGCGGTACCACCGGCCTCAACGAGAAATCACCTGCAGAACTCGCGCTTCGCGCGCATACACTCCGCGCTCGTGACCGGCCCCGCCCCTCACTCACCGACCGAGAGTTTTGCCCGCAAATGGGGAGAGCTGTTCGTGCTCTCGCTCGCGTTGGGCATCATCATCCTGGACACCACGCTGCTCAACGTGTCGCTGGCAACGCTGATCCGTGAGTTGCACACCACGCTGCAGAGTCTGCAGTGGGTGATCTCGGCGTACTCGCTGACGCTGGCGGCGCTCACGGTTACGGGCGGGCGGATGGGCGATCTGTTCGGCCGCAAGCGGATGTTCATGACCGGAGCGGTGATTTTCGCCATCGGCTCGTTCATCGCCTCGATCAGCACGA
The DNA here is from genome assembly GCA_039919215.1 of Thermoanaerobaculia bacterium. Lineage (GTDB taxonomy): Bacteria > Acidobacteriota > Thermoanaerobaculia > Gp7-AA8 > Gp7-AA8 > JBDSGC01. The sequence continues at coordinate 7,242 of JBDSGC010000003.1, forward strand.
ACATCCCGGCACTGATCGCCGGAGAGTCGATCATCGAGGGGATCGGTGCTGCGCTGATGATGCCCTCCACCGCCTCGCTGCTGGTCAGCAAGTATCACGGGCACGATCGGGCCATCGCCTTTGGCATCTGGGGCGGCGTGGCCGCGGCCGCCTCCGCGGTCGGGCCGATCCTGGGTGGGTTCCTGACCACGCACTATTCGTGGCGGTGGGGCTTTCGCATCAACA
>JBDSGC010000004.1:0-5205 GCA_039919215.1 Thermoanaerobaculia bacterium
CCGAAAACTGGACCACGGATTATGTCGGGTCGGTTTGCCGCCTGAAATCTGTCCGTGATCAGCCCGCGTCAGCGGGCGCAAGAATGTAGCCCCCGGCGCCAGCCGGGGGATTGCGGAACCCGGTCAGAAGTGAGCCCGTGCAGCGGGCGACAGAAAAGCAACAAAATCAGTCCGCGATCCAACTCCAGCTCTATTCTGTCGCCCGCTACGCGGGCTCGCACGCGAGGGTCTCGTTGTTCCCCCGGCTGGCGCCGGGGGCTACATTCTGACGCCGGCCGCGCCGGCTCGGGATCGCACCGCTTTCTCTCAGGTGTAGCGCACCGTGCTGTTCCCGGGCTCAGTACCCGCAATCGCGAATCGCGCTACCTCTACGCGAAGCCGCGCGGGCGGTTGTCCAGGCTGCGGGCGATGTCGATCAGAGCGGCGCTGTACAGCGGATCGGTCAGCGTCAGCTCCAGCGGCTTTTTCTGGTTGCTCTTCATGGTCAGAAGGGCTTTATCGAGGTCGACCTCGACGTCGAATACCTTGGGCAGAGGGATTTCGTTGACCGGCTTCTTTCCCCCCAGGATGACGCGACGATCCGTCAGGTGAAGAGTCGATGATCCTGCCGGCGTCTCATGGATGCAGTGCTCCTGGAACACCAGCGGCATTGTGCATTGCCGCTTCGGCAGGTTGTTCCCGGTGATGCCGCGCAGTCGCTCGAACTGATCGATGATCGAAGTCTCCAGTTCCAGTTCGGCGACTTCCACCTGCAGCCCGTTCGCCAGTGCGCGCAACTGCTCCTGCTGCGCGGGTCCCAGGCGGTCGTCGGCCAGGAGGTGCCACAAGAAGGTGAGGTAGAGGTCGCGCAGAACCTGGCGGATGCTCTTGTCGAACAGGCCGGCGGCCTCGCCGGAGCGCTGGATCAGCGCGGTGACTTCCGCTGACCGCGCCGGTCCGCGCGTGGCCAATTCGTCGAATCCGATCTGCAGCATCAGGCCCCTGGCCGAGGTTCCCCAGAGCTCGAAGGGGAGCGTGAGGGCTTCCCGCTGGACGCGGAGACGGTCGAGCGCGTCGTCGCTGCGGTCGGTGCGCAGACGATCGAGTGCCTCGTGGTACTTGCTGAGCATCTCTTCATTGCGACGTTCGATTGCTTCCCGCTCGGCCCGCTCGCGCTCTTCCTGAGCGATGAGCTGCCCGCGTTTCCGCGCCGTCAGAACCAGCGGCGTCACAATCAGAAGGAAGCCGAGGATGATCTCGAGCCACCCTTGGGGGCCCTTCGACTTCAGCACGGCCAGCCCGAGGAGCATCAACAGGAGACCGATCACGATCATGGCCACAAAGCCGTAGGAGCCGCCGGAGCCTGGTTTGAGCGAGGAGAGGAACGACGACGTGCGCACCGACTGTGCGGCGCGGACCGCCGGCGTCTCTTCCCGCGTCTTGTCTCCGAAGAAGTAGCCCTCGCCGCGTCGGCGGATGAATTCACCGGCCGCACCGGTGCTGAATGCGGGGTCGGTGTCGATGGCGTCCACCGGCTTGCGCGGGGCGACGCCGAAGCGGATCGGGCCGAGCGCGAGGTCTTTGCTTGCGAAAAACGTCATGAGCCGACTCGTCCGTTGCGCACTTCATGCCCGTTTTCAACAAGACTGGCCGTCGGGATGCGTCGCTCCTCAGCGCAACGTCGCCAGAAACGCCGCGAGATCCTGACTCTCCGCAGGGGTGATGCCGAGGTTGGGCATGGTGTTCTCGGGGTCGATGGCCTGCGGGTTCTGCAGCCACTTCGACACATTCTCCGGAGTGTTGGCCAGCTTCCCTCCGACGGTCGGGCGGCTACCGACGTGTGCCAGCGACGGGCCGATCGATCCTTTGGGTCCCTCGATGGTCGGGATGACGTGACAGGAGTTGCATGCGTATTTTTCGATCAGCTGCTTTCCGCGCGCAGCGTCTCCAGCTGATGAAGAGGGAGGCGCGGAGATCCGCGGAGGCCGCTCCGGACGGTTGCAGGCCGTCGTCAATGCGATGGCCATGATCAAAATCATGATCAGGATCAGAAATCGCGCTCTCATGGGTTCTTCTCCCAGGTCCAGTCTTGCGTACCCGGTATGACGTCGAGATGCATGCTGCTCCCTCAGCAACGGGCGTGCTCACTTGTTTCGCCACCCGTCGGCGGAGCCCGAACGGGTCACCGGCAGGCGAGCGGTTACACTACCGCGCCATGCCAGCCGTCTACGCCCTCGCGGCCTTTGCGATGACCCTTGCGGGCGGCGCCTTCGCCCTCCGCTACCAGCGCTACCTGCTGTACATCATGGCGTTTTCTTCCGGGCTGCTCATCGGCGTGGCCTTCCTCGATCTGCTGCCGGAAGTCACGGCCATCGCTTTCCACGAAGGCATCGCCGTGCGCACGCTGATGATGATGGCGGTGGCCGGTTTCGTCGGCATTTTCCTGCTGGAGAAGCTGACCATCATCCACGGCGAGAAGACGCACGACGCGCCGGGACACATGCACAACGTCGGTCTGGTCGGCGCCATCGGGCTCTCCTTCCACAGTTTTCTCGACGGCCTGGCCATCGGCGTGGGGTTCAAGGCGGGGACGACGGTGGGGATGATCGTGCTGCTCGCTGTGGTGGCGCACGACTTCGCCGACGGCCTCAACACGGTGACCTTCATGCTGGCCACGAAGAACAACCGCTGGCGTACCGGGCTGCTGCTGGCCATCGATGCCATCGCCCCGGTGCTGGGTGCGCTGGTGGCTGGCTGGCTGCACATCGGACCGAAGTTCCTGGCCTTCCAGCTCGCGTTCTTCGCCGGCTTCCTTCTCTACCTCGGCGCCAGCGATCTGTTGCCGCAGGTGCACAGCAAACCGAAGTTCACGCTGATCGCCTCGACGCTGGCCGGTCTGGTCACGGCCGGACTGCTCGTGTACGTCCTACAATCCCCGGTATGAGACGACTGCTTCCCCTCCTGCTCCTCCTCGCCGTCACCGTCCAGGCCCGTTCGATCACCGAGAAAGATCTCTTTCGATTCCAGTGGGTCTCCGATCCGCAGGTGTCGCCCGACGGCGCGCAGGTCGTCTTCGTCCGCACTTCTGTCGATGAGAAGAAGGACAGCTATCTGACCTCGATCTGGTCGGTGGCCACGGCGGCGGGAGCGACTCCGCGCCGCATCACGAACGGTCCGCACGATTCATCGCCGAGGTGGTCGCCGGACGGGAAACTGCTCGCGTTTCTGCGGGGAGGGGAGAAAGACGGCAAGCCGACGCCGGCCCAGATCTATGTGTTGCGGCTCGATGGCAGCGAAGCCCGCGCGGTGACCTCGCTGACGCGCGCGGTGGAATCGCTGGCCTGGTCTCCCACGCGGAACACGATCGCATTCAGCGCCTCGACGAAACCCTCCGATCTGGAGAAGCCGGTCAAGAAAGGGGACGACGAGCGTGAGAGCGACGTGCGCGTCATCAATCAGGCCACCTATCGATCCAATGGCTCCGGCTACCGCGACGCCACCCGCGTCGCTCATCTCTGGACCGTGAGCGTCCCGGAGGTGATGGGGGAGGAGCCGCCCAAAGCGAAGCAGCTCACCAGCGGCGAGTTCAGCGAAGGCGACGTGACCTGGAGCCCGGACGGATCGAAGCTGTACTTCGCATCGACGCGCGTCCTTGAGCCCTACTACGACATCCGCGACAACGATCTCTACTCGATTGCCGCGGATGGTGGCGAGATCGCCAAAGTCGTTTCCTACGACGGATCGATCAACTCCTACGCGCCAAGCCCCGACGGGAAATGGATCGCCTTCGCCGGTTCGATCTCCAAGCCGGTCCAGTCGCATACCCAGGCCGACCTCTTCGTCGTCTCCGCCACACCCGGCGGCACCCCGCGCAATCTCACCCCCACCTATGATTACGAGATCCTCGGCGGGGTCGGCGGCGATCAGGGCGCGCCGCGCGCCGCTCGCGGACCGCGTCCCGTCTGGAGCGCTGACGGGAAAACGATCTTCGTGACCGTGGCCGAACAGGGGAAGGTCAACCTGCAGCGCATCGACGCCGCGTCGGGACGCGTGGATCCCTGGACTTCCGGGAACCAGTCGCTGGCCACCTATTCCATGAGCGGCGGCCGAACCGTGGCCATCGTCTCCACGCCTACCAGCATCGGCGATCTGTTCCTGGTCGACGCCAAAGGTTCGATGGCCCGGCTGACCAACGTCAACGAGAAGCTCTGGAGCGAGCTGACCCTGACCGAGCCGGAGCAGCTCTGGTACACCAGCTTCGACGGCAAAAAGATCGAGACCTGGATCCAGCGGCCGCCCGATTTCGATCCCTCGAAAAAGTATCCGCTCATCCTCAACATCCATGGCGGACCGCACTCCGCGTACGGCTACGTCTTCGATCATGAGTTCCAGTGGATGGCGGCGAAAGGCTACGTCGTGGTCTACCCGAATCCGCGCGGCTCGACGTCCTACGGGCAGGACTTCGCCAACATCATCCAGTTCCACTATCCCGGCGACGACTACAAGGACCTGATGGCCGGAGTCGACGCGGTGGTGGCCAAGGGGTATGTCGATCCGAAAAAGCTCGGCGTCACCGGTGGCAGCGGCGGTGGCCTTCTGACCAACTGGGTCATCACCCAGACGGATCGCTTCGCTGCCGCCGTCTCCCAGCGCGACATCGCCGACTGGTCCACCTTCTGGTACACCGCCGACTTCACCCTCTTCCAGCCGACCTGGTTTCACAAAGCGCCTTTCGAAGATCCGGAGGATTTCAAGGCCAGATCGCCGATCACCTACATCGATCGCGTCAAGACGCCGCTGATGCTGATCGAAGGAGAAGCCGACTACCGCACGCCGGCCATGGCCGGCGGGGAGATGATGTTCCGGGCCCTCAAATACCGCCGCATCCCCACGGTGATGGTGCGCTTCCCCGACGAATCCCACGAGCTCTCCCGATCGGGCAAACCCTGGCACCGCATCGAACGCCTCCAGCACATTACCGGCTGGTTCGACCACTGGCTCATGGGCATGCCGAAACCGGAGTACGAGACCGGCCTGCGGAAATAGCCGCGGCTCCCTCCCCATCGAGAGTCCTTCTCCCCGGGCACGGGGAGAAGGTGCCGAAGGCGGATGAGGGGCGCGCATTCGACGAAACCCGGACCCCTCATCCCCGCTTCGCGGACCTTCTGCCCGTGTGCGGGGAGAAGGACACTCGAGGGGAAGGCTCCCGTTTCGCTGCGCTTCCGG
>JBDSGC010000005.1:0-8151 GCA_039919215.1 Thermoanaerobaculia bacterium
CCCCGTGCGCGGGGAGAAGGACACTCGCGATGGGGAGGCGGCCGAGTGAACGCGGCTGGGATGAGGGGCGCGCACTCGACGAAGCGGGACCCCTCATCCCCGCTTCGCGGACCTTCTCCCCGTGCGCGGGGAGAAGGACACTCGATGGAGAGGCCGCCGAGTGAACGCGGCTGAGAGCGAAAATCGTGGCGGACGCTGAGCGTACCAACGCTGCCGGCCGTGCCGGCCTAGAGCGTCTTCACCGGGCCGAGCTTCAGGTTCAGGTCGTCGTCGCTCAGGCCGAAGACCGCTTTGATTTCGCCCATCTTTTCTTCGAGTTTCATCAGCGATGCTCCCAGTCGCTCGATCTCTTCGTCGGTGAGATTCCCAGCGTCCATCCGGCGGAGGGCCTGTTTCTCCAGGAGGCGTCGGACCAGCTCGATGATGGAGAGGACCAGTCGGGCCAGACCGTTCTCGATCGCTTCCGGATCGGCGGAGATGCGCTCAGGAATCATGGACTCGGTGAACGTAAGAGACTGGCGCAGCTGTTCTTCCTCATTCGTGATCATCGACGAAGACCTCCAGCGGCCAGGGGCCTGAGAGCAGGAACGGGATGGTCGGAAACCTCTGCTTGAGATCGTGGCCCGCAGCGTTCACCTCAGGCACCACCTGGCGCTCCACCAGCGCGACCAGCTCCAGCGACGCGTTGTCGCGGGCCACCCATCGATGGCGAGCGGCCAACGACGCAATCGCCGCATCGACTGCCTGGCGGAAGGCCGGCTCCACCGAGGCGGCGCGCGTCGATTGGTGTAGCGCTTTGAGATACGACGCACCCGAATCGAAGTCCGATCGCTGCGGTCTCGGCTGCGGATTCTGCGCAGCGACTTTCAGGGTCATCTCCACTCTATTTTTCGCTGCTTCCAGCGCATCGCGCCATTGCTCGACCAGAAGCCGGCACTTGGCACGCGCATCGGCAGCGCTCGATGCGGTGAACCCGTACCGCACAGCGAGGAAGGTGGCTCGATCGAGCAGCTCCGCGCGCTTCGCTGCGACGCGCAGGAGAAGCTCCCGATCGCCGATGGGCTGGTCATCAGGAACCTCGAGAGCGCTGAGAAACAGATCGCCCGCGTCGACTGCCATGGCCAGCGGCTCGATGTCCTCACGGCGAAGGTGGACGCCGATGACCACCAGTTTCATTCGGGCAGCTTGCCCTGCGCGCGGCGAGGGGCGCGCGACAGCGCATCGACATTGGCCAGCACGATGTTCAGCCCCAGGTAGAGGAGGTCCACGTCGCCGATGGAGATGGTCGCTTCACCGGCGATGACCACGCCGCGATCGAGGAGATGGTCGAGCGTCTCCAGCAGGGACAGCTCTTCATTGGAGTCAGCCATGAGTCATCCGCCCTCAGCGTGCGTTGGGTTCCATCGAGGCAAAGGTGTACGGAGGCCAGGGACCGGTGAGCGCAAGGCTCACTCCGTCGTCGCTGTATTGAGCAGTGAGCGTATCGCGGAGCTCCTCGAGCTGCGCCTCTTCATCGCGCTCGACCAGAACGTTGATCTGCGGAAAGGCGCCGCTGCGGGCCTGCCGCGACTCCGAAACGCAGAGGCATTTTAGTTTTTCCAGAATGGCCTCTTCGATCTCCGCGACCACGGTCTCCTCCGCCTCCCGTGACACCTTCTTCTTCTGCTCTTCGAGCTTCTTCTGGAGCAGGAACGCTTTCCCCGCGGAGGAGCCTTCGATGTCGCCGACCAGGACGCGCAGCGTCTCCACGCGATGCACCAGCGAGGCATTCCATTTCTCCGGATCGAACTCGATGCGCAGCGTCCATTCCTGCTTGCCATCCAGTCGGGCCAGCAACGAGGCGAACTCTTCGTGTTGACTGCGAAGGTGCTCGCGCACGCTCTCTTCCGATCGGAACAGGGAGAAGGCGCGCAGAGGAATGATCGTGCCCTCCCGCATCAGAGCGGCCATCACGTTCTGATGGCGGTAACCGATTGCGCCGAGCCACTCCAGGTCTTTGGAGCGCGCGTCGATGGTCTCCTGCGAGAACGTCTGGTCATCCACGGGGGTGCAGAACGCAGCAAGATCATCTTCCTCGAAACTGACCACGGCGGCCGACCCGTCGATCGCTTCGACGGCTCCCGGTAGTGGATGGCCGCGGTGTCCGATGGCGTAGAGGTAGAGGATCACAGCGAGAGTGTGCCGCATCTGGCGCGTGGGTGCCAGGCCGGCACGGCCGGCGGCGCGCCAAACCAAATCCTTGACGTTGGATGTGGCGGACGGCTACCGTTGCCGCGGCATGGCCATCGAGCATCGGCAACCGCAGGGGCTGGTCGACATCCTCGACAAGATCCTGGATAAGGGACTGGTCGTAGCCGGAGACATCAAAGTCTCGCTGGCCAACGTGGAGTTGCTGACCATCCAGTTGCGGCTGGTCATCTGCTCGATCGATAAAGCCGAAGCCATTGGCATCAACTGGTGGCGTTCGGACCGCTTCTACTCCAGTGCCCCGCAGAACGTCAGTGGCGAAGAGTACGCAGCGCTGCAGACGCGCGTGCATCAGCTGGAACAGCAGCTCAACGCCCGGCCGCTGCCTCAGGTCAAACCGGCAGAGAAGAAAGGGAGATAACCCATGGCAGTCGAACGCGCACCGGGTGGTACCAGTCTCATCGACGTCCTCGATCGGATTCTCGACAAGGGCATCGTGATCGACGCATGGGTCCGCATCTCTCTGGTGGGCATCGACCTGATCACCGTCGAAGCGCGCGTAGTCATCGCCTCGATCGACACCTACTTGAAGTACGCGGAAGCGGTGGGCATCACCGGAACGGTGTCCCGGCCGGCGATCGCGGAGCCGGTCAACGTGGCCGCCGCGCCAAATCCGAGTACCGTCCGCACGGTTTAACCGCCACTCCCGGGCTTCGGGGTGCATTTCCCGCGGCACCAAATCGCGAGGCAATCATGCCCATCCTGACGAAAATGGTCGGCTTCCTGACCACCAGAAATCCGGAGGAGGCCAAATCGTTCTACGGCGATACGCTCGGATTCCGCCTGCTCAGCGACGACGATTTCGCCCTGGCCTACGACGCGAACGGCACCAGCATCCGCATCGGCAAAGCGCAGTCCTTCACTCCCAGCCAGGGCACAGTCCTCGGTTGGGAAGTCGGCGACATCCACGCCGCGATCCGCGAGCTGACCGCGCAAGGCGTCCACTTCGAACAGTTCAACCTGCCTTTCCTGAAACAGGACGAACTGGGCGTGTGGACCCCGCCGAACGGCGACAAGGTGGCGTGGTTCAAGGACCCGGACGGAAACGTGCTGTCGATCTCGCAGCACGGCTAGGCCGGGCCGGCACGGCCGACGGCGCTGGTTGCCCAAGGCTCCGTCAGGATCACGCTCCGAGACGTTCTGCCGCGCAGACTCCTGGCCCCGGTGTGGCGCCGGCATCCTTGCCGGCTTGTGCGTCGGCTTCCAGCCGGAGCTACTTGGCGAGCTCCCGCCGGCAGGGATGCCGGCGCTACGAACGCTTACCTATTTTTTCAGCCACTGATCGAACCAGTCCCCCACCGTCGCGTACCAGAGCCTGGAGTTCTGCGGCTTGAGGACCCAGTGCCCTTCGTCGGGGTAGACCAGAAGCTTCGATGGGACGCCGCGACGCTGCAATGCGGTGAACAGTTCCAGGCCCTGGTTGATGGGAACGCGGTAGTCGAGCTCACCGTGCGTGACCAGGGTCGGCGTGCGGAAGTTCTTCACGAACTTGTTCGGCGACCACTTGTCGTACAGCTCCGGGTTGTCCCAGGGATTGCCCTTGAACTCCCACTCCGCAAACCAGATCTCTTCGGTCACGCCGTACATCGACTCCAGGTTGTAGACGCCTGCGTGCGAGACCAGCGCGCGGAAGCGGTCGGTGTGCCCGAGGATCCAGTCGACCATGTAGCCACCGAAGGAGCCGCCGGCTGCACCGATGCGGCGTCCATCGACGAAGGGCATGGCCGCCAGCACGTCCACACCGTTCATGATGTCGCCGTAGACCTTGCCGCCCCAGTCGCCGGAGATCTCTTCCACGAATTTCTGGCCGTAACCGTACGAGCCGCGCGGGTTGGGCATGAAGACCACGTAGCCACGGGCCGCGAACATCTGCGGGTTCCAGCGATAGGACCACGAGTCGCCCCAGCCTCCCTGCGGCCCGCCGTGGATCAGCACCACCGCCGGATACTTTCTGGACGGATCGAACATCGGTGGCTTGACGATCAGCGCCTGCACTGCGGTGTGCGCGGCGCCGTCGTACCAGACATCCGACGCGTTCATCGACAGGGCGCCCAGCAGCGAATCGTTGTCATGGGTGATCTGGGTCGCGCCGGCGCCACCGGCTCGGTGCAGCGCGTAAATGTCCGTCGGGTGGATGAGTGACGAGCGGTCAAAGTAGATCGTTTTCCCGTCGCGGCTGACCGCCAATCCATCTGCGGATCCGTCGTTCCAGATTCGACGCGCCCCGCCATCTTTTACCCCGACCTCAAAGATGGCCATCTTCGTTTTCTCGGGCGCGGTGATGTAAAGGGTCTTGCTGTCGGGCGCCCATGCGATCGATTCCACCCAGTTGTCGAATTTGGGTGCAAGGCGGTGAGCGGCCGCGGTGCCGCGGTCGTACAGCCAGAGCTCCCAGAGATCGGACTCATATCCGGCGCGCGATTGCGAACGCCACGAAATCCAGCGACCATCCGGCGAGTATTTCGGACTGGTGTCCGCGCCTCGGCGGGTGGTGATCCGTTTCGGCTCCCCTCCTTTGATGGGGACGATGAAGAGGTCGGAGTTGGTCGACAGCTCCGGGTTCTGCTCGGTGTCGCGCGCGAAGACGAGCTCTTTGCCGTCCGGCGAAATGTCGAATTCATCGCCGCCGCCCACGGAGAACGGAGGCGCATCGAAACCGCCGGGAGTGAGGTCGCGAGCCGCTCCACCGCCGAGGGGCACCAGCAGGATGTGGCTGCGCGTGGCGGCCTGCCACGATTTCCAGTGGCGGTACAGCAGGCTTGTGATGATGTGAGCCTTGGTCGGATTCTGCTCCTCTGCGGTGGTCTTCGTCTTGATGCAGTCGGGATCGACGCCGCAGTCGGTGTAGATGTCCGATACCGCGAGAAGCGCGCTGCCGTCGGGCATCCACTTCACGCTCCCTGCGCCACCCTGCAGGTCGCTGGCCTTGCGCGATTCGCCAGTGGCCACGTCGTACAGATAGATCTGCGACGGGCCTCCTGCACGGTTGGAAACATACGCGAGCGTCTTGCCGTCCGGCGACCATGCGGGATCGGAGTCCGACTTCTTGCCTTCGCTGATCTGCTTCGACGGGCCTCCGCTCGAGGGGACGAGAAAGATCGCGCTGTGGCTGGCGTTGACGGTCAGGTCGGGCGTCGATGCGCTGTAGGCAATCCATGCGCCGTCGGGGGAGAGTTGCGGCGCTCCGATTCGATGAATGGCGGCGAGATCCTCGAAGGTGATTCCGCGCTGGGCCATCACCGGCAGCGTGCAGAACGTGGCGACAACGAGAGCTGCAATGCGTTTCATGGACTCTCCTCTGCGCCCGGATCAGAAGCCGGACGTCATCGAACATACCCGAGAGAACGAAGGGAGCGGTAGTACTCCTGATCGACCGGTGCCGGTTTGGTGTCGATGTGCCGGCGTCCGTAGCTGGAAAGGCGAGGAAGATTTTCAGGAACCAGGGAACGCCCGCTCATGTCACGGGAAGCCGGAAACCCCAGGAGCGCGCAAAGAGTGGGAGCCACATCGTCGGCGCTTCCTCGTTCGCAACAGGGGTCGGTCAGAGTCCAGGCCATGGAGGCCGATCCTGACTGCCCTTCGCCCGGCATGCCCAGCAGAATGACCGCATATCCGCGCCCCCTCATCTCACGGAGCAGCCCTTCGACCTGTTCGAGCGCGCGCGAGGAAAGCGCCAGGCGCGAGGAGGCGTCGATGGAGAGCCGGTTGAGCAGAATGTCCAGGGACGGCAGATAGACCGTTGCCAGGCGCGGGCGGTGGCCATCGACGGCACGGAGAAATGTGCTGGCGGCCGCTGCATCAACGCGCAGGGCGATCGTTTCCGGTGAGCCTCCGCGCACGGCGGCCGCGGCAAACACGGTGGCCTGACTGACTTGATCCAGTCCGCCGCCGTGTGCCTCAGCGCTGGTCCACCAGTTCACTGCCAGCGATGGAACTCCCCGATGGGCGAATAGTTCCCACACGTAGTCTCGACGCCGCACCGTGGGGGGGAGGGGCTGCCGACGCGTCAGTCTGGTTGTCTCGCCCAGCTGGCGCAGCGCAACGTCGCCGTTCGAGACGCTCTGCAGGACATGCGTCCCCCTCACGACGCGCACTCCCTCCACCGATCGCACACCGTGGAGGGAAGCCGGAACGCCGGTTCCAACCGAGGCCCACCGTTCCGGCGCAGAGCCAGCGGCAAAGGAGCGCACCGGGCCGGCAGCGGTGAACAGGGCGAGCAGGGAGGGATGCGCGCGCAGGAGCTCGAAGGTCAGGCCATCAACGGCGACGAACGCTACGCGCGCCTCTCCAGGTGCGGTCACCACCTGCAGCGGCTCTTCCGCCCCGCCTCTGTCCTGCAGCGCCCAGGCAGGAACGAAGAGGAGCGCGATGAGGATCATCGCGGCGGCCGACATGGGAACGCTGCGTGAGGTGCGGTGGATCGCTGGTACGCGCTGCAGCTCGTAAATGGAGAAGGAGAGCAGGGCGGCAGAGACCACCGTCGTGCTGACCAGAAAGAGAAGTGTGATCAGGGCCCCTCCGATCACCAGTTCCGGCAGGGTCGCCGGCGTGCCGAAACCGAGCCACCACCAGGCGACCGGCGCGGTCAAGGCTGCCGACGCAGACAAGGAGATCGCCAGCAGTGCGCGCGGCGTGTCGATGGCCAGGTCCGGCCTTCCTCGCAGCAGTAGTCCCAACCCCAGCAGCAGCGCGAACGCGACGATCCACGAAACCGCTCCGTACAGAAGGGCGATGACCAGCGTCTCCCATGCGCTCAAGGGATGGTTGCGCATCACCATCACGGTGCTGAGAGGCAGCAGGGCGAAGAGGGCGATCAGCGTCGCCGCTTTCGCCGACAGGGCCACCAGTTCCACCCAGAACGTCCGGGAGCTCCAGGGGTCCTGGGCGAACCATCGCTCCACGCCGTGCGACAGGTATCCGCGCTGGCGAAGTTGCAGCCGCAAATCGTCGACAGACGGCTCGGACACGCGGCGGAATATAGCATCCGGTCCTTCGTTCTATCGTTGACCTTCTCCATGAATTCCACCGCGATCATTCCTCACGTTCCGACCGACGCTGACGATGATCTCTCCGCGTCTCCTCCCCCATTCGAGCCAAGCGACTCCGAGGTCCGAACGTCGCTTCCCGGCGAGCTTCGCGAAGCACTCCCGCCAGAGGCTCCACGCGGCGAGGGAGCGGAGGGAGAGGTTGAGTCAGAACCTTCGATCGCCAGTGCGTTGCGCGAGGTGCCCTTCGTTGAGGACGCGCCGATGAAGCCGGCGGGTCGGGTGCGCCATCCCCTCATGAAGTTCCTGTCGGGCGCCGCGCTGACGCTCACCATCGTGCTGCTGAAACTGAAAGCGGTGGTGTTCATTGCCGTCGACTATCTCCGCTCCTACGCGGTCAACCCGTTCGAGGGCTTCGGCATCACCCAGTTCGCCGTGGCCGGAGCGTCGATGGCACTCAGCATCGCCGCCTACGCCACCAAGGCCCCGCTGCCGCTGGTAGTCGGCTTCGTCCTCATCATCTTTGTTCACGAGCTAGGGCACGCACTGGTCATCCGCGCCAAAGGGCTGCGCGCCGGGATGATGGTGTTCATTCCCTTCATCGGCGGAGCGGTCACACTGAAAGACCAGCCGCGCTCCGCGTTCGATGACGCGCAGATCGGGCTGGCTGGTCCGGTGGCCGGCACTTTCGCCGCGCTGGTCAGCCTGCAGATCTTCAAATGGACTCTGCAGCCGCTCTACCTCGCAGTCGCCGCGGCCGGTTTCGCCATCAACCTGCTGAACCTGCTGCCGATCGGCATGCTCGACGGCGGCCGGATCTCTGCCGCGGTGACCAAGTGGATGTGGCTCTTCGGCGGCGGATGGCTCATCTACAAGGTCGTCAAGCAGCCCAACCCGCTCATGCTTCTGATCCTCGTGC
>JBDSGC010000006.1:0-15455 GCA_039919215.1 Thermoanaerobaculia bacterium
CCGTCGACGTCCGCCTCGATCTCATTCATCAGCTTCATCGCTTCCACGATGCAGAGGACTTTGCCCTTGGTCACGTGATCACCCACGTTCACGAACGACTCTGACTCGGGATTGGGCATCCGGTAGAACGTTCCCACGATGGGCGAGGTGATGATGTGCAAACCCTCGTCGTCGTCCTTCGCCGGAGGCGCCGCCGCGGGGATCGTCGCTGCCTCGCCCTGGACCCCAGCCCCTTCCGGAGAGAAATTCGACGTGGTCTGCCGGCTGCTCTCACCGTAAGAGTGTATGACCTGTGACGCCGGACCCCGCCCCTCGATGCGCAACTTCAGTCCGGCCTGCTCGATCTCCAGAGCGCCAATCCCGCGATCGGCAACTTTGTCGATCAGTTCGATGATCTCTTTCAGGTTCAACGTCAGTCCCTCACGCTAATTCATCGCGAAGCACCTGCTTCGCCTTGTCCAGCTCGAAGCGCGCGCGGCCATAGTTTCCGTCCGGGCGCATCACCAGCAGAACAAAGTATTCAGAAGTCACCGCCGATAGAAAGGCGATGTACTTGTCCGTCACCAGGGAGAACTGCTGCACGTCGCCGATGTTCAGCTCCGTGTTGGAAAGTCGGATCGACTTGATGAACGCGCCGAACTCCGCGCCCATGACGTCGAGCGGAACCGCCTCTTCTTTGATCGTCTCCACCGCGATTCCATCCAGTCCGATGATACTGATCGCCAGGGTTCCCTGGACCCGGTCACGGATGCCCGTCAAGACGCTTTTAAACACTCCCGCCCTCCCTGCGTCCGACCTTCGAAAGCCAGTTTCCCAATTTCTGGGCGCGTTCGTCCGGCAACGGAACCTCTGCTGCAGGTTCTGCTGCGGCCAGCGCGGCCAGCTTCGATCGCACGGAGTCATCTGACGGGTCGCGCTCGAGAATTCGTTCGTAGATTGCACGAGCCTGTTCCTGCTGTCCCTGCCGCGAGTAGAGATCGGCCATGGTGAGCGTGTTCGACACATTGTCGTCAAGCCCCGGTTGGTTTCCTGCTGACGCAAAGACGCTCGCCTCGTCCGGAACGGAGTTCAGATCCTCATCCCACGGAGATGGAGAGGCGGATCCCGCCAGCTCTTCCCGCGAAGAAATCTGAGGAGCCGGGGCCGGCGATGCCTCCGGCTCGTCCCACATCGAGGATCCCTGCTCGACGGCAGGAGCTTCCTCGACATGCATCCCGCTCGGATTCTCCACGGAAAGGGCAGCGGATGTGTAGCCCGAGGGTTCCTCGAATGGGCTTTCACTATGCATCGACCGCATTGGTTCCGCGTCGCTGGCAGATGCATCTGTTACGGACTCGGACACCGGGAACCCGAAGGGCGCCTGAATGGACTGACCACCCTCTTCAGCGAAGGGAGTCTCCATGGTCGCCTGATGCTCGGCCGCCGAATCTGCCCACGGCGAATCCTCGGAGTGCTGCGGCCGGCTCTGGGGCCGCGTTTCATCCATGGGGTGGTCCGCTGCACCGAACGGAGTCGACTCGATGCCTCCACCGTCCGCGCTCGGCTGTGCCCCACCGAGATTCCCCGGCTCATCAAAGGGGGACTGGTCTGCCTGTCCGGCAGGTGAAGAAGGGACTTCGTTGGGAGGCGCGGGCGGCGAAAAAGAATCCGCAACTTCGACGGCACCAGGTCCCCTTCCGGCCTCTTCGTCGCTGACGGTGGCGGGGACAATCGGATTGATCTCCCGGTCCAGCCCCTCGATGATCGACTCGATCTCCTGATCGCCGGGCATCAGTGCCAGAACGAGTTTGTACTTCTTGATGGCTTCGACCCGATCGCCCGTGGTGAGGTACGAATCGCCGAGCAGTCGAGCGGCCACTACATTGCCGGGATCGAGCTGAAGAGCTTTCTTGAAAGCCTCAATGGCGCCTGCGTCCTGGTGTTGATCGCGCAGCACTCTGCCCAGGCTGACCCATGCTGAGAGGTAGGTCGGATGGTGCTCCAGGCCAGCGCGCAATACGCGCTCCGATTCATCCCACTGACTGATTTTCCGAAGTTCCTCCGCCAGCGGGTAGAAGAGGCGGCTTTTCGGATCGGTTTTGATCCGAAAGCGTAATTCTTCGATCTTCGGATTCGAGGTTGGCTGAGCCATAAGTGGTGACGCCGGGATTCTTGCCCAAGGGAACGAACGGCGCAACCTCGGCCGCAGAAACGAGCCGCCCCACGGGGGGGGCGGCTCGAAGACATCGAATCAGGATCGAAACTACTGCGAGGAGCCGAGGAGATTGAACGTCTTGTTGCCGGCGCTGGTCAGCACTTGCAGCTGACAGGTGTCCGTCGATGGCACCGGAGGCGTGGACTGGCTTCCTTTGTAGGTCACCGTGATCGGGGCGCTTTCGCACTGGTTCAAGGTGGTCGGAGTCGGAGGCCCGAAGACACTGAACGCTGAGCAAGTCGCTCCCGTCTGGGTGATGGACGTGATGGTAAGCGGAGCCGGGCCGGTGTTGGCCAGGGTTAGCGTCTGCGGTGTGGATTGCGTGACCGTCGTCGTGACCACCGCCGTCGCCGTAGCTCCCGCTCCGCCGCCCCCGCTGAAGCCGACGGTTGGAGCGGAGGTGTAACCAATGCCCGGATTGGTCACGGTTACCGTGCTCACGCTTCCGGGAGGAGGTGAGGTAATCGTTGAAGTGGCAGCAGCGCCTGCGCCACCGCCGCCGGTGAAGGTGACGATCGGTGCCGAGGTGAAGCCGGCGCCGCCGGAAGTGAGATTGACCACAAGTCCGGGCGTGATCCTCGCGGAGAACGGAGTCAGCGCGGTCGGGGTAACCAGGAGTACAGGCGCGTTGGTCGGATTGATGGTGATGCCGTTAGCCAACGTGCTGGTGCAGCTGGTGGTCAGGCTGCTGAAGGCCACGTCGAATGCGGTGGGCTGCTGCTGCAGGGCCCCCGGCACGCCGGTGCATGCGAGCGTCGTCAGCTTCAAGGTGGGCGGGACGATCACGGTGAAGGTCGTGACGTTGGTGACCGGATCGGTGGTACTTCCGGTGATTGTGGCCGCGACACCGCCGATCGAGATCCGGGGCACGCCGACCGCATTGAGGACGGCCACTGTGGCCGACCCTCCAAGCGTGGAGGCTGGCGTGACGCTCACGATCGTAGACTTCACGGCGATGTAGGTGAAGATTGGCCCGGTGGCCTGATCGCCATTATTGACGTTGGTGACCACGGTGGGTCCGGTGCCAGCTGTGCTGCCGCAGATGTCCTGCAACGCGCTGGTGACCGCAATGATCTGAGTTCCGGTGACCTTGATCACCTGCGCCGCGGCGCCACCAAACGTCACAGTGGCCGGATCGTCGAATCCGACGCCATCAATGGTGACGCGGGTACCGCCGGTGGCCAGTCCCTGCCCGGGCGTGATGGCGGTGATCTGCATCTTCGGGGTGTATCGGAAACCCGCCGCGAGTGTCACGCTCTTGCCGGAACCGACGTTCAGCACGCGAACATCCACGGGGCCGGTGACTGCTCCCGATCCATTGGGAGCGGTGTCTCGGGCCGTGGGGCTGATGGCTACGATCTGATTGAACTGGACGTTGATGACTTGAGCCTGTGCAGAACCGAAGAAGACCTGAAGGGGTGCCTGGAAGGCGTCCCCAATGATGGTCACGCGCGTGCCACCTTCAATCGGCCCGGCGGTGGGGCTCATGGCCCGGATCACCGGAGTGAGCACGGCCAGCTGGAAGGTAAAGGCGGAAGCTCTGGAGACGCGCTGCTCGCTGGCAGTCCCCGCCTGCGTGATTACAGTGATCGCGGCCGCCTGCGTCTGGCCGCTGGAAAGATCGATGGGAGGAGTGACCACAACGATCTGCGTCGGGGTTACCGAGACGACGAGTCCGTCCTTGGTTGGCTTTCCTGGGCCAAAGTCGAAGATCACCCGTACCGGAGCGATGAAGTTCGTCCCGGTGATGGTGATGGTCTCGCCGCCGGTCGGCAGTCCGAAATTCGGATTGACCGCGGTGATGGTGGGGGCAGTGGACACAGGAGGAGGCGGACCGGTAGGAGTCGCGCCGAACGTCACCACGATGCTTCTGGAGAGGTTGTTGACCGTCGCCGTCACCGTGGCAGCACCCGCGTCCGCAGAGGTCAGAGTCGCGGTGGTCACTCCATTGGTGGTGGTCCGGATCACCTTGACGTCGCTCACTTCCGTGAACGTGCCGAGATTGGTGATGAATTCGACAGCCGTGCCGTTCGGAGCGGGCGCTCCATTGACCGTCACCGTGGCCGTGATTACGGAGGTGGAGTTGATCACCGGCGACGGGTTCGACGCCGCAAGCGCCAGGGTGGTGGTCCCCGCCGGGCTCGTGCCTCCGCCCGAAGGCGTGTTCGGCGTCGTTACGGGAGGCGCGGTCGGCGACTCCCCTTTGCATGCAGCAAAGATCGCCAGCAGTGCCAGCACCACAAAAATCATCAGTCGGCGTTTCGTCTGTGCCATTTGTACCCCCGTCAACTCAACACACCCACACATCACTACGAGAGCAGGCGCTGCTTAGGAGCAGCCACCGCAGTGATAACAGAAATCCACGGGAATCTGCGTACTACCGGACACCCGCGCCCCCGCCAGTGTCTGGCCGAAGACCTCGAGAACGATATTCATCGACACGAACGGTTTCCCCGTCTCCGGATCGCGACTGCCATTCTGGGGCAGCAGCGCGGCGAAGGGCGCCTGATTGGTGGCGTCCGGCGAAAACCCCTGGAAACTCGTCAGGGCGCTGGCTGCTGCTCCTGGAGTCACCGTGCCTGAGATGGTGCGGATGAACGGCTCCGGAACCGTCTTGCCCCCGTCGGTGCGCGCGTAGCTGACCCGATAGCTAGTCAGCTGGATGTCATTGAATCGGTTGTCCGTCGGGATGGTTGCGAGGCCACCCTGGAGCAGGAGGCTGCGCAGGTTGACCGTCGCGATGTTCTGATCGCATCCTGTGGCGCCGACCTCCAGATCCACTCGATGAAGAATCTGCGTCGAGTTCACAAGCAGCTGAACGGGACCGTCCTGTTTGCCGATGTCGCTGCATGCGCCCAGAACTACGCTGAGCAGCGTTCCCGTCAACACCATTGCGTATCTCTTCGTGTTGTTCATGAAACCCCTCCAACGCTCCGGCCCATGACTTCCGGAGCCGATGCTACCCACGAGACGATCGGCCGTCTCCGCCATCAATCTCGACATTTGAGTTCCGGGATCACGACGACCTGACGATCCGCGGCGTAATGAAGATCAGCAATTCATCGTGCGTGTTGTTGATGTCGTGTGTCTTGAACAGATTTCCGATGAACGGAATCTGACCGAGGATTGGAAGCCGTGTCTCCGCTTTGTTCTCTTTTGTCTGGTAGATCCCGGCGATGACCGACGTACCTCCGTCGCGAACCATCAGTCGTGTCTTGGCCTGACGAGTGGAAAGCGGTACGCCGGCGCCACCCTCGATCCGGAACCCGGTGGCCGGCTCATTCTTCTGCACCGAAATGTCCATGATCACCGTTCCCGCCTCCGTGATCTGCGGCGTTACCTGCAGTCGCAGCGTGGCATCGACGTAAGCGACCGTGGTCGTGAAATTCACCCGGGTCTGGTAAGGAATCTGGAAACCGCTCTGGATCTCAGCAGGCGTATTGTCCTGCGTCATGACGCGAGGCGCGGAGATGACCCGAACCAGACCTTCCTGTTCGAGAGCGTTGAGCGCGAGGTCGAGTGTGAAGGTCCCCAGCACGTCCGTCAATGAGAATGAAAGAACGGGATTGCCGGGGCCGAAATTGAAAGGTCCTCCGACTGCGTCGACGCGGTTGGGGAAAATCAGGCCCGTGCCCGTTCCCAGCGATGGATCGAGCCGGGTGCGGAATCCGAAGTTGATTCCGTACTGCTGAATGAACAGCTTGGATGTCTCCACGATGCGCGCTTCGATCACCACCTGACGCGTGGCGACATCGACCGACTCGATCAGACTGCGGATGGTCTGCAAGTAACCGGGGATCTCGCTGATGATCAGCTGGTTGGTGCGGGCATCGACGATGATTTTTGCTCGCGGAGAGGCGATGTCGCGGAGAAGTCCGGCCACCTCATTCGCCCGCGCATACGACAGCTTGAAGCTCACCGTTTGCAGGGTGACGTTGAGGCGCTCTTCCTCAGCGAGCTTTCGGCTCGAGGTTGCCTCCAGCGACAGGCGGTCGATCGTGCCGATCCGCATCACGTTGCCTTCAAGCACGTACGAAAGGTTGTTCTGACGAAGGATGATCTCCAGTGCCTGGTCCCACGGAACGTCGACGAAGTCCACTGTCACCGAGCCACTGACCTGCGGGTCAACGGCAATGTTCAACCCGGTCAGTTGGGCAAACGTGCGAATGACATCCTTGATATCCGCATCTTTCAGATTGAGCGAGATCGGCTCGCCGGTGTAGACCTTCTCTCCAGCGGTCAGCGTCCGCCCGCTGAGAGAACCGCTCAAGGTCGGGTTGGTACCGCCAGGAGTGGTGGCCTGCCCGACGGTCTGGGCTTCGTTGAATACGTCTTCGCTGGCAACCGTCGCCGGAACGACTGGCGCCGATGTGTTCGCCCGAGTTGCCGCGCTGGTACCTGCCCCCCCCCGGCGTTTCCGCGCGGATGGAGCGGGAGCGGTCTGAATAGTCTGCGCGTTGATCACGGAGCGGGTACGCCGGGTCGGCGCTTCCGGCATTTTCCACACCGAGGCGTTCTCGGCAATGGCGGAAACCTGCGACGGGACGTCCAGAGCGGTCGTCCGTTCCGGTGAGCCCGCCCCCTGGGAACCACTCGCGGTAGTCGCCGGACCCTGCGTGACTGTCACGGCCGGTCTCGCAGGGGCCGTTGCCATCGGGGCCGAAGAACCGAAGGAAATCCTGAGGCGATCTCCGCTTTTGGTGACGCGATACGGCGCAGAATCGTTCAGATCGAGAACAACGCGAGTGACCGCGTCGGGTGAACTCTTGAACTGTGACACCCGGATCTTGCGAACCGAGGATCCGTCGACCGCGATGACATTCTTGGAGAGTCTGTCAGTCACACCCTGGAGATCGATGACCAGACGCGAAGGCTTGTCCAGTTTGAACGCCTTGTAACGGACGTCCCCGTTGGTAGCCAGTTCGACGGCCATGGCGTCTCCACTTCCTGCCGTGTCAATCTTTCGAAGAACCGTTGCCAGACGCGACGGAATCGGCTCGCTGCTGACCGTCGGTTCGGGGGATGCTGCAGAGACGTCTAGCAGCGCTGCCGGTGCAGGTTCAGAAACGGTGGCGGTTACGCCCGCGGCGGGAACTTCGACAGAGGCCTGGGCGACGGCGACAGCGGGAAGGGTGATGGCGATGGTGCTCCCCTCTGCTGCTGCCTGCAGAACCCCGGGATGGGCCAGTTGGACAGTGACTCGCGTCAGACGTGCGCCCATCTCCGTCACTTCCTCAACCCTGACTGCAGCAATTGAGGAAGGAAGCGGGGGGACGGCGACGGAGCCTGCCTTGGAAGTTCCCGCCATCTCCACCACGAAGACGTCCGGCTGCGGGCTGTAGGACGTGTAGGCCGGGCTGCCGCTGGTGCGGAGAACCAGGCGCGACGAAGGCTCGGTCTCCACCTCCACGGCGGTGAGAGATAGCGCGGATGGCGCAGCAGCGGCGGGAGTTTTTTCCGCCGCTTTGCGCCGGAACAGCGACGCCTGGGCGCCGCCGATGCTCAGCGCGAGCATGCACGCGATCAGCAGGACTCGCTTGGCTTTTTTCATACTTCCGACCTTGACCATCTCACAGCCCTCCACGCACCTGGCCTGCACACCCAGCACGGTTATTTCTTCTGAGACCCGGGGGACAAATCCCGCACGACTTCACGGAAACGTTCGATCTGAGTCGGGTCGTTGACCTCTTGGCGGAACACCACGGAGGTCGCGGTCATGCGAATGACTTCACCATCAAGCACCTTGTCGCCGACTTTGATCAGATACCCTTTGTTATCGGGACCGTTGACCATTGCCACCAGTCCCTGCTGCCGCGTGCGCACCACGCCCTGCAGTTTGATTTCGTCGATGAGGAACCCCGGTGGCCCGGCCGGACGTTGCCCTGCCTGGAGTTTCGGCGCGGGACCGATCAACGACTGGAACGGATCGCGCCGGCCCTGGGGGTCGTAATGGTAGGCATCAGGAGCACTCGGCTCTTCGAGGATCTCCTGCAAGCCCTGCTGCATGTTCTGCTCACGAGTTCCAGAGGACGTCGTCTGCGTCGTCGCGGCCGTGGCTGATGGAGCGGAACTCGCCGCCGGCGGCGCACCGCCGGGACGTCCGCCAGGCGTCTGCGCGAACAGAGTGGCCATCGCCGTGGTCAGGACGAGAAAGGGAAGCGCGAATCGTGCGAAGCGCATCGTTCTGCCTGAAAACCGACCCTCGCTCACGTGCCGCCTCCTGCATTCTTGTCCGCAGTCTTGCCGGCGGCCTTGCTCGCCGCATCCGCCGCATCCTTCGGATCGACATAGATGAACGTCTTGGCGACGAAGTCGGATGTGATCGTACGCTCCGCTTGGTTTGCCACGGCATTGATGCTGATCTGCTCCACATTCATGATGCGCGAGAAGTTGCTGAGCCTGTTGAAGAGGATCGCCAGGTTGTGATAACGGCCATCGACCGAAATGGAGATCGGCCACTCGGCGTAGGGGTCGCTTCCCTGAGCTGCCGCAATCTTCGGGAAGGTCATCTTGTGCAGGACGAAGTCGCCCTGGTCGACCAGCGACTTCATCTTCTTGATGATTTCGTCGGTGTTCCTGGCAGAAGGAAGGATGCGCCGCAACTTCTCCAGCTCCAGTTCCAGGCGGCGCACTTCCTCGCGGAACTGGGGGAGTTTCCGTTGCGCGGAGCGACCCTGCTCGATTTTCGTGTCGAGGTCCTTGATCGTGCTCTCGGCGGACCGGATCTCGTCATCGACTTTGCTGATCAGCATGTACTGAACACCAAAGATGATGGCCACAGCCACGATGGCCCCGAGAATCAGGCCCCAGTACGCCGGTTTTCCTTCAAGCAGCCCCGCCATCGAACCCCTCCTACCGCTTGGACACCGTGCCGGTGGTCGAGGAGGTTGTCCCCAAGCCGGTGGTTCCCGTTGCTGCCGTACCCGCCGCGGCCTGCCCTTTCGGCGCATAGCTGAAGTGGAAGTTCATTACGAATGAGTACACCGGAGGAACCACGCTCGCCTGGGTCACCGAACTCAGGTCCGGCTCTTCGAACAAAGCGTCGTTCTTCACATTTTCAACAAAGTTCGCAATCGCGTTGGGATTGAGGCCCCGGCCTTCGATGGTGATTGCGCCGCCGCTCATATTCAAGCGGTCCAGCCATACCAGATCGGGAAGGTCCTGACTGATCCGATCCATGATGCGGACGGGGCCCTTCTGGTTCTGCTTGAGCTGATTGATCAGATCGATCCGCTTCTGCAGGCTGTCCTTCCGCTTCTGGTAGTCCTCGACTTCCTTGATGATGGCCTCGAGGCGCTGCGCTTCGCTCTGCTTGGTCACCACCGTCTCACGACGATCGGCGAGCTTGCGGTTCTCGATGAACCACCACCCGAACGCGATGACCGCGCCCAGAATGAGGCCGGCGACGAGAAAAACATTATTGAGGTTGCTTGGACCGGATACCGCAGCCGCGGCCGCACCCTGAACCGCTCCGGCACCCCGGACAGCCCGCCCCTCACGAACCAGGTTGATCTTGATCAAGCGTCCCCCAGCTTCCGCATGGCCAGACCTACAGCGATGGCCATGCTGGGCCCTATCTCAGCCAGTTCCTCGGGGTTGAATTCCTTCTCATCCACAGTGACCCTCAGGAATGGATCGAGGATGGAGACCGGGATGCCGAATTTGTCCCGGAGGATCGCGTCGAGGTTCAATACCCCCGCTCCGCCACCAGCCAGAACGATCTCGTCGACGCGGTCCGCGCCAGAGGTTGCCGTGAAGAAATCCAGCGTCTTCCGCAACTCGCCGGCGAAATCCTCGCTCACCGAGTTGAGGATTGGGATCACCTGCTGGATGGTGTGATCACCGACCGGATGGCCCTTCTTCAGCTCTTCGGCCTGTTCGAAGGAAAGGCTGAGCTCGCGCTGGATCGCATCGGTGTACTGATTGCCGCCGAAGGTGATGTCGCGCCAGAAGAGTGATGTGGGACCGGAGAGAACATTCACATTGGTGACCGAAGCCCCGACATTGACCAGCGCAAGGACTTTCCCTTCCTCGATCTGGTAGTTCATCTCGTAGCAGTTCTGGAGAGCGAAGGCGTCGACATCGACCAGCACTGGCACCTTGCCGGTCTGACTGATCACCGACGTGTAGTCGTTGATCTTTTCCTTCTTCACCGCCACCAGGATCACGTCGATGTTGTCGCCGCTGCCGGGAGTGTTCAGGGGGACGTAATCAAGGTTCACGTCATTGATGTCGAAGGGGATGTACTGCTCAGCTTCCCACTGGATCGACTCCGCCAGTTCCTCAGGGGACATCGCGGGGAGGGTGATCTTTTTGATGATCACCGAATGGCCGGACAGCGACGTCGCGTAATTGGAATTCTTGACTGCTTTTTCGCTGTTCAGCCGCGAGATCGTCTCCACGACCAGTGAGGAGTCCATGATGGACCCATCGACGATCGCTTCCGGAGATAGGTGCTCGATTCCCAGCTTCACCAGCTGGAACGTGCCACCTTTTTTCTCTTTCAGCTCGACGAGTTTGACCGCAGAGGAGCCGATATCAAGGCCGACGACATTTTTGCTCTTTGAGAAGAACACCGCTCACCCCATCCATCTCACACTCACTTCTCACTTGGCACCGGTTGTAAAGGTCGACCGAAATTACAACGTTTAATTGGCGGTGTCAACTCTACAGGAATTAGATTCACGAACGATTTGCGCCGACCGAGGGCTCCCAGCGGGCTTCCAGTTGCATGAAAACTCGAGTCCCGCTACAATTCCACCCCTTTTGATATCTGAGGAGTTAACGAGAATGGCAAAGTCCTGCGAAGTCTGTGGCAAGGCCCCGGTGTTCGGTAACCGGATCAGCCACGCCCACAATGTGAGCAGCCGCCGCTGGCTGCCGAACCTGCAGCGCGTGCGCGTGATGGTTGGTTCCGCCGTCCGCCGCTTGAACGTCTGCACCCGCTGCATCCGCACCGGCAAGATCCAGAAAGCGGCGCGCTAGGCCGCTTCAGACCTCCGCTCGCGTCCGCAAGCGGAGTCCGCACTTCGTTCCACCGAATCCCTCGAGCCCGCTATGCCGTGGCGTGGCGGACGTTGAATTTTCTCTCGACCTGCATCACGCCATCAATGGCGGCGATGGATCGGAGGATTCGCTCGAGGTGCTTGAGGTCGGCGATTTCCAGGGTCAGCTCCACCATGGCCCTGCCGTCGCTGCTGCGGGTGTCCATGGACCGGATGTTGGTCTTTGAATTTGCCACGGTCGATACGACCCGCGCCAGAATCCCCTGGCGGTCCTCCATCAGAATCTCCAGATCGACTTGGAACTGCGAGTCCCGCTGGTCAGCCCATTCCACCGAAATCTGACGGTCCGCATTGAACATCAGATTCCGAACATTGGGACATGCCGCGCTGTGAACCGCCACCCCTTTCCCGCGTGTGACGTACCCGGTAATCGGTTCCCCCGGCAACGGGTTGCAGCACTTCGCCAGGTACGTCATCAGGTCGTCATAGCCCTTGACCTTGATCGCCGTGGAAGAACCGGTGAAGGGAAAGATCTTGCGCACCGCTCGCTGCAGGACTCCCTCGGCCTCCACTAACGGTTCTTCCCGCGCGAAGCGCTCCACGATGGATCGGGC
The DNA here is from genome assembly GCA_039919215.1 of Thermoanaerobaculia bacterium. Classification (GTDB taxonomy): domain Bacteria; phylum Acidobacteriota; class Thermoanaerobaculia; order Gp7-AA8; family Gp7-AA8; genus JBDSGC01. Next base: position 11,814 of record JBDSGC010000006.1, read on the forward strand.
CGAAACCTTCCCGTACCCGACATCCGCGTAGAGATCCTCCAGGCGGGCCAGCCCGTACTCGGACAGCACGCCGTCCAACGCGTTTTCTCCCACCAGCTTCCGCCATTGGACCCGGAACCGCTTCGATTCCTTCTCGATCAGCTAGCGCCCCAGCTCGATCGAGCGATGCTTCTGCTCCGTATTGAGCCAGTGCCGGATCTTGTGCCGGGCCCGGGAGGTGATCACCATGCCCAGCCACTCGCGGCTGGGCGATTGATTGGCCGAGGTCATGATCTCCACGATGTCGCCGTTCTTCAGCGGGGTCCGCAACGGCACCAGCTTCCCGTTCACCCGTGCACCCACGCAGTGATGGCCCACATCGGTGTGAATCCGATATCCGAAATCCAGCGGGGTCGCTCCTCGCGGAAACGCGAAGACATCTCCCCTCGGCGTAAACGTGTAGACCTCGTCCGGATAGAGGTCGATCTTCAGCGAGTTCATGAAGACCCGCGGATCGGTGATGTCGTTCTGCCACTCCACCAGCTGGCGCAACCACAGAAAGCTGGTGTCGTCCGGTCGCGCTCCCACCCTGCCTTCCTTGTACTTCCAGTGGGCTGCGATCCCCTGTTCGGCGATCAGATCCATCTCCCGCGTGCGGATCTGCACTTCGAACGGCTGCCCTTTCCCCGCCACCACCGTCGTGTGCAACGACTGGTAGAAGTTCGGCTTGGGCATGGCGATGTAGTCTTTGATCCGGCCGGGAACGGGCCGCCACATCTGGTGAATGATGCCCAGAGTGGCGTAACAATCCTTCACGCTGCCGGTGATGATGCGGAAGGCGGAGTAATCGTAGAGCTGGCCGATGTCGATCTCCTGCCGGCGCATCTTCGACCAGATCGAATAGACCGATTTGACGCGGCCATGGACATCGCCGCTGATTTCATTCTCCTGAAGCTTCGCGGACAGCGTCTCCCGGATGCGGTCCACCAGTTCCCCGGAGACAGCCAGCTTCTCCGCGACGGCGCGCTGCAGCTCTTCCGCCTCCCGTGGATGCAGGTAGCGGAACGAGAGATCCTCTAACTCGTTCTTGATCCGCCCCATGCCCAGACGGTTGGCGATGGGCGCGTAGATCTCCATGGTTTCCTTGGCGATGGCCACCCGCCGTTCTTCCGGCAGGTACTGCAGGGTGCGCATGTTGTGCAGCCGGTCGGCCAGCTTGACCAGCACCACCCGGAGGTCGGAGACCATGGCCAGCAACATCTTCCGGAAGGTCTCGGCCTGCTGCTCTTCCTTGGAAACATAGGCATAACGCGAGATCTTGGTGACGCCGTCGACGAGCTCCGCGACATCGTCGCCGAAAAGTTCGTGAAGGGTCTCCTTGGTGGTGAGGGTGTCCTCGAGAACATCGTGCAGAAGGCCGACCGCGATGGAAGTCTCGTCGAGTCGCATCTCGGCCAGAATGTGCGCCACATTCAGTGGATGAACCAGATAGGGCTCACCGGAACTGCGCACCTGGCCACGATGCTCCCGCGCCGAGAAGATGTAGGCCTTCTGCAGCAGTTCCTCGTCGAAGTCGGGCCGATAGCTCTCGACCTTGTCCAGGATGTCTTCAAACCGGATCATGTCGGCATCATCAGGCAGCGCCTTGATCCTAGCAGGAAAGCAGCGGGCAGAAGGCCAAGAGCAGAGGGAGAATCAGAAAACCAGAAACCAGAAGAGGCTGCACCAACGAATCGGCCTGAAGGCCATCCTTGGCGTCCGCGGTGATACCGCTCATCTCACGAGTGAGCAGATTGAGATCGCAGTTTCTGATTTCTGGTTTCTGGTTTCCTGATCCCGCCCTCGCATCGGCACCTCTCTTGCTCCCAATGGTTCTCGACTGCTTCCGGCGGACCACAGCATGTGGCCCACCGGTACAATGAGTGGAGGCGGGACCTGGACACCAGGCCCGCAAGAAAAGGAGGCTTCCGTGTCCAAGCGTTTCTCGCCCTCGCTGTTGGTCGCTGCACTTCTGGTGTTCGTATTTGCGGTTCCGTCGTTCGCGTCCCCGATTCCCTCGAAGACCGCCGCCAATCAGAGTCTGGATCAGCGCACCGCTGATCTCGCTCTGGTCCGCGACCTCGCTTCGAACGAACAGGTGGCAACCGTGCTGTCGCAGCACGGCTTCACTCAGGAGCAGGTCAATCAGCGTCTGGCCCAGCTCTCTCCGCAGGACCTGCACCAGTTGGCGAACAACCTCGACCAGCTTCAGGCCGCGGGCATGACCCGGCAGGAGTGGATCTGGATCGGCATCGGTGCCCTGGCCGCGCTGATCCTGGTGGTCGCCCTCGGCTGAACCGTCCCATCCCCGCAGTCTGTTGATCGGGCGGGCCTTCGGGCTCGCCCGATGCGTTTCGAAACATCCTCGCCTGGGACAGAATGTGTAATCAATGAATCGATTTCGCCTTTCCCTCTGCCTTTCTTCTCTCGCCTTCGCGGCCGTGCTCACCTCGTGCATCACCATCACTCCGAGGACGCAGCATCCATCGTCCTCCGCGACGGTCATTCCCAATGTGCCACTGCAGCATTGGGGAATCGAATCCTGCGGAGCGGGATCTCTCTCCAGCGTGCTGCAGCATTACGGCGAGCCGACCACCATGGCCCAATGGGATGCAACGCTCACGCACAGCAGAGGCGGCGTGCTGACGATCGATCTTCTGCTTGCTGCGCGGAGTCGCGGATTCCAGGCGGAGCTGGCAACAGGAACACCGGAACTCGTGGAACGGGAGGTCCGGCGGGGAAATCCAGCGATCCTGATGCTGCAGGTCGTCGACTCGCCCGGGCGGCACTACGACTTCTTCCACTACATCGTGGTGGACGGCATCGATCCCGATCGGAAGCTCGTGCGCACGCAGTTCGGTGATGGCCAGGGGCGGTGGACGACGTTCTCCAGGTTGGAGAAAGCGTGGGCCGGGGGCGGTCACGCCGCGATCTTCATCCGCCCCGAAGATGGGACATCGAAAAGCCTGCGGGCGGGAGTGGCACTGGAGGAGAGGGGCAAGGTTCCCGAAGCGATCGTCACCTATCGCACGATTCTGACAGCCCATCCCGATTCAGTTCCCGCGTGGGTCAACCTCGGAAACGCTCAGAGCAAACTCGGACGACGCGAGGAGGCGGAGAGCGCATTCCGGAAAGCGCTCGCGATCGACCCTGCGTCCCGCGATGCGCTCAACAATCTGGCCTGGCTGCTTTTTGAAGAGAAGCGCTACCTCGAAGCGGAGCCGATCGCCCGGAGAGCCGTGGCGCAGCAAGGACCGGACTCCTACCTCGTGCTCGATACCCTGGCCCGGGTGTTGGCCGCGCGCGGTGCCTGTGACGAGGCCCAGAGCATGTTCCAGAAGGCGATCGACGGAGCTCCGGAGTCACCGGCGTCGGCGCGGGACGATCTGCGCAAAGCGAGGGAGCAATCCCGCAGCGACTGCAGGACGCCTTCTTCATGACTCCTCAACACGCTGCCCCCGATGCCCAGGGGCGCATCGCTGCGTCCACCTTCGCGTGATGCCCACTCGATTCTCCCGTCGCACAGAATCCCCGCAGACGCTCAATCTCCTTTCCCTCGCGCGCGAGCGACGGATTTCCAGTAGCGCGCGGTTTCTCGATCTCAGCAATTCCAACCCGACCCTG
>JBDSGC010000007.1:0-3790 GCA_039919215.1 Thermoanaerobaculia bacterium
CGGCGACCACCGAGTAGCGGAAGCCGTATGCCGCCCACACCGCGAACCAGGACACCACCACCGTGGCCGCCACCAGGCCACCCACGCCCAGCGCTTTCTGCCGTCGCGTCGTCAGGATCCTCCCTCCTCGACCGGTGGCCCATTCGCGCCTGCCCGCGAGCTGGCGGATTCCCAGCCAGAGCATGATGGGGATGAGGAGCAGCGCCGAGTACTTACTGGTCAGCGCCAACGAGAAGAAGACGACGGTCATCGCGGCATTGATCCATGTCAGACGCCGGAACGTCCGCCAGAGAAAGTAGATCGCGCCAAGCATGAACGCGGCGAGTGGCACGTCGGTGGTCACCAGGCCACCGTTCCCGATGAAGTTGGGGTCAAAGGCGAACAGCGCCAGCGAGAGCAGCGCGCCAAGGCTGCCCCACAACTCGCGGGACCAGAAGAAAATCAGCACGCCCAGCAGCAGCGCGATGCCCAGCATCGGCAGGCGCGCACGAAACAGCATGGCGTCGGCATCGTTCAAAAAATCTGGTTTCCCGTACTGCTCCGTGGTCGGGAGATAAAGCGGATCGTCAACCCCATGGCGCGCCAGCGTCTCGCCGCGAAACCCGTACAGGAAATCGTGACTCAGATGCCGCAGCGCATCGGGATCGATGAAGACCAGGTCCCAGGCTTGGCGCAGTTCCTCGAAGGTGGCGCCACCCGCTCGCTGATCTTCGTCGGTGGCGCGATCGAGCGACGAAGGCCACGGCTTCATCGCCAGCAGCGGAAGCGCCGCCAGCTTTTTGACCAGCGGAGGATGCTCCGGATTGATCCGCCGGTCGTTCCATCGCAGATCGCTGTAGCCGGCGAACAGATGGATCGGCTCATCGACCGTCGCAACGTTGATCCGCATGTTGCCGAGAACCAGCAGCGCGTAGACCACCAGGAGGGCGACCGCGATGACGGCGACCAGCGCGGGCCCCAGTTCTTCGGCTTCCGCAACGGGCTTCCCGATTCCAGACGTAGCGGCCCGCGTTCGAGCGTTCGGACGGACTTTCCGCGACACCGGCGGACACTAGCACAGGGGTGCGGCGCGGCATCGGATCAAGGTCCCCAAGAACTCAACCATCAATCTCAGAATTGCTCTAACTCTTGAAGACGTCACGGTACCGCGCCACCATTCGTTCCTGGGCGTTCCAACATCTCCATATTCGGACGCTCGCGGGCGAACCGCGCCCCGGACGGGGCGCCCGGAAGGTAGCCCCGGGTAAGCGGCTCGGAGAGCCGCGCGACCCGGGGTTGAGAGTCGCCAGATCAGCGGCCGGCGCGACGTTCGCCGGCGCAGCGCCGCCGGTCGCGGAGCTGTAACCAATGCGAACGGCGTGACGGCCTGCGGCTGCCGCCCACATGACGAGGCCGGACTTCTACTCGCGCGCGCGCCGCACTTCGTAGCACAGCACCGCCGCTGCGGTGGCCACGTTGAACGAGGACACGTGCCCGGTCATGGGGATGGTCACCACTCGATCGCAGTGCTCCAGCACATTCCGGCGGATGCCGGTTCCCTCGTTGCCGAGAACCAGCGCCACCTTGCCGGAGAAATCGATCTCCGAAGGCGCGTCGCCGCCATCCGCCGCGGCGTACACCCAGTACCCCGCTTTCTGCAGCGTCTCGATGCTGCGGGCCAGATTGACCACCTGGGCCACCGCGACCCATTCCGAGGCTCCGGCTGACGACTTCACCGCTGCAGGCGAAAGGCCGACGCTTTCATGTTCCGGCAGCACGACCAGGTCGACGGAAAATCCATCGGCGACACGAAGGATCGCGCCGAGATTCTGCGGATCGGTGATGCTGTCGAGAATGAGAACGAACGAGGTCGTCTCCCGCTCCAGCACCTCATCGAAATCGGCGTACTCCCCCTCGGAAACATCGGCCACAACGCCGTTGTGCACGCCACGGCCGGCCAACCGATTGATCGCATCCGCCGGCAGCATGCGCAGCGGCACCTCGGCCAGCTTCGCCTCCGAGATGACCCGCTGCACCTTCCCGCCATGATCCTTCGAAACGCCGATGTACCGGATCCGCTTCGGCCGCGACCGGATCGCTTCGAGGATGGGATTGACTCCGTAAATGATCACCGGCGCAGTGTAGGCGTCACGGGATTGATACGCGAGCTTCTTTGCTCGGTTCGACGCTTTGCCACCCCACCACCTCACCCGACTCCTGAGTGCGCCAGGCTCGCGATCACCGCAGTCGCGATCCCTCTCTTGCCCACCCAACTTTGTCGCAAAGACTGCCGGGTCTCAGGAACAACCCGCGGATCGGTATTGAGGGCATTCCGCTGACCAGGGGTTTGCGCTCCTGGAGCTTGACCGGCATCACGCACAACGATACCCCACACGTCACGACCCTCTACCCGAGTGATCGGTCAAAGAAAGTCTGGGGAGATCATGGCCTTTGATGTTCCTTGGAAGGGGGCGGGAAGCACCGTGCCTGCGACGGTTGCGTCGTTGCAGATCCCTCGGCGTCTCCGCGCCTTCTGGTTAGTGGCGGCCTTGCCGCGCAGGCTGCGTAGGAGTTCGTCTCTAAGGACGTTCGCTCTTCTGGACCCCGGCGAAAGTCAGCACTGCAGAGTTTCCACCGGCCCGCACCTCAACCGAAGTCGGTGCATTCGCGACCGGATTCGAAAGGACGTTTCGGGCCTCGCGCGGATTGGCTACCGGCCAGAACTCGTAGACGCCTGCGGGAAGGTGCTGCAATCGTCGCGAGCCGCTCGAATCGGTCGCAAATCGCAGGCCCTGGACACGCTCGAATACCTGCAGCGATTCCGGCGGTAGCAGCTCGCCGTTGAATCGCACGAGAAAAAAAACGTTCGGAATCGGTTCGCCCCCACCGCTGCGAGTGGTGAGATCAAGCGTCCCGACGCCTGGGGGAACGACTACGCGGGTGGCGACGCCGACAGAACCTTGTTTCGCCGCATCCACGCGGGCGATCACGAACGAGCCCTCTCTGGGAATAGCGAGAAACACCCTCGCGTCGCCCGCCGGCATCGAGACCTTCATCGTCCCGCCAGCATCAGTCATGTGAATCCCGGTGATCGATCCCGATGCAAACTCGATCACGCTTGCGCCGGCAACTGCCCCGCCGTGCCCGTCGACGAGCACCATCACGGTCTCGACGCCGCGCTTCAGGCGTAAGTTCACATCGCGCGACTGATCACTTTCGGCGATGTCGAACACAACCGGCTGGGGCCGAATGTATTGATCGCTGTCAGCCACCAATTTCTGCTTCCCCGCGCCTACGGAACGAAACAAAAAGCTCCCCGTGTCATCAGTCGTCGTCCGCAGCGCCGTTGTCATTCCGTCGAGGCGGGTTGACTCCAGACCGACCTGGATACCGGGAAGAGAGGCTCCCGTGTCTGCGTCAACGACCTTACCCTGGATGCGTCGGTCTGGAAGGCGTAGGGTCAGAGAAGGTCTCTCGACGTCATCGATCGTTGCCATCTGCACGAAAGGCACGCTGACAGCATCGCTTTTGACGGTGGCTAGATAGTCCCCCGGCTGCCAAATTTCCGCGGCCACTTTTCCGCTGGCATTCGTGGTGAGGGTGGCGCGCCAGTTGAACTTTACCGACGTCAGCGAAACCGTTGCTCCAGGAAGAGGATTCGCGCCGATGGCCGTCGTGATTTCCAGTTCTCTCGGATCGATGACCATCCTCAACTCCTCCGTCATTCCCTCATCGACTTTGGTTCTCACGGAGATCCGTTGCAACGGTTGTGGCCCCACAACCCGCACTTGATAATGGCCTGGCTCGATTC
>JBDSGC010000008.1:0-5678 GCA_039919215.1 Thermoanaerobaculia bacterium
GCCTTGGGCAACCAGCGCTGCCGGCCGTGCCGGCCCGGCCTAGCTGAGGTACTGGCGGATCGCCGACTCGATGCTGGCGCGAGGATGCGCGCCGGTGATCCTTCCCCGCTCCACACCGTCCTTGAAGAACACCAGAAGAGGGATGCCCTGAACGCGAAAGGCCGCGGCGGTGCTCTTGTTGTCGTCCACGTTCAACTTTGCGAATCGAATGTCCGAACGCTCACTGGCCAGTTGCTCCAGGATGGGCGCGATGGTCCGACAAGGGCCGCACCATGGCGCCCAGAAGTCGACCACCGAGGATCCACGGGCGATGGTGGCGGCAAACGTGGCATCGCTGATTTCGACCGGGTGGCTGGAGTCTCCGGAAGCAGCGGGCAGTTCCTCTTTGCAACGCCCGCACACCGCCTTCTTCCCCTCGCCGACCGCCGGCACCCGGTTGGCCTGGCCGCACGAGGCACATCGAACGACCTTCGTTTCCATGGCGCCCTCCGTCAACCGTCGGAACGCTTGCGAATCAAACGCCAGCGTCCCCTGTCAGCCTGCGCGGCAAAACGTCCTGGCGAGTGTTCCTGGCGGAGCCTTGGGCAACCATCGCCGCCGGCCGTGTCGGCCTACGACGCCGGCGGCGGAGGGTTCCCGCGGTTGAAGGCGACGTCCGCAGCCTTCTGCGACGCCTCGACCGGGAGTCCGTTCTGCCAGTCCATCCAGGCCTGCACCGCCTCGTGCTGACAGACCTGACACTCCTCGGCGTGACTGGTCTGGAAGCAGGTCAGCAGCGATGCATGTCCGCGCTCTTCGTGACAATGGCAATAGCAGTACATCTTGGAGAGGCGATCGGGAATCTGCGCTGCTTTCGTGTAGGCATCCATCGCCGCGGCGTTGGTCAGCATCACCGGAAGAAGGACCGGAGCTCCCGCGTCGGGCACGGGATCTCTGGAAGCCATGTTCCTCTCATGGTCAGCAGGAGCGGGCGTGGGCGTGGGCGTGGGCGAGACCGGCGTGGGCGTGACGGCCTGGGGGACTTGCGCGGTCTCCATGCGCTCGCGCGCGCAAGCCACGGCAAGAATCGATGCAAGGAGGATGGTGACGATCCGGTTCATGCCGGTGGAAACCGCGGGGGCCTGTGCTCTAATCCGGCGCTTGATCCGGAACGTCACCTCCGCGGATCTGCCGCGGCTGATCGCGCTTCTCGCCGAGGCCAACGACACGCCTTACGATCTAGTGCGTGTAGCCGAGGAAAAGTGTTTCGGGGCGGGCGTGCAGGGCGTGACGGACGTACGCGTCTTCGGCGACTTTTCCGGCGTCAGCGTCCGCTGTGGTGACGCCCTTCGCATCCTGGCAGTGGCTCCGGCACAGCGGAGACCTGGCGTGGGCGCCGCGCTGCTGCAGGATGCCCAAACCCGTGGCGCAACGCTGATCGGCGCCGAAGCAGGCAACTACTTCACCCCCGGCGTGCTGGACACCGATGAAACGACCGTCCGCTTTCTGTTGGCGCACGGATTCTCCGAGAGCGAGTCCACCTTGAATCTCGAAGTGGAGCCGCTTCCCGCCGAGCCGTCCCACGGCGTGAAGCGCGCCACACTGGACGATCGAGAGCGGGTGCTCCACTTCATCGAGCACGATTTCGGCGCGATCTGGCGGTTCGAGGCCGACCACGCATTCCAATCTGACCAGCCGAAGATCTTCTACGCCGAGGAACAGGGCGAGGTGGTGGGCTTCGCGGCCCACGACGCGAACAATCGTGGACTGGGCTGGTTCGGACCGACCGGGGTGCGGGAAACGCTGCGCGGTCGCGGCATCGGTTCGCGGCTGCTCCAGGCCTCTCTGGGCGACCTCCGACGGATGGGACATACCCGCGTAGTCATCCCCTGGACCGATGCTGTTGAGTTCTACCAGCGTGCCTGCAACGCTCAGGTGACGCACCGGTTTCTGGTGCTCCGGGCGAAAGCGCGAGCGACCCGGCCTCGCAGAACCCGGCCGACGCGGTGATATAACTCGGACCGTGATGAATCCTCTTCGCCCTCGCGCCAAACGGCGGCACCGCTTCCTTCCTCTGGCCATTGGAACCACCGGCGGAGTTGCGCTGTCGGTCGCCGCATTCTGGTTCTTCCACGAGCAGGCCGAGGCTGTCGTGCGCGGGACCGCCGACCCGTACGACTCGCTGATCATGGAGGCGGTTCACACCATCGACAATCCGACCATGAATGTGACCATGCGGGCGATCACTCAGCTCGGCTCGCACGCGGCGATCGGCACGGCGGCCGGAATCACGGCCATCGCCATGCTCCGTCGGGGACGTCGTGATGAAGCGATCACGGTGGTGGTGTCGACGGGAGGGGCCATGATCATCAATACCCTCATGAAGAACATCTTCCAGCGCCAGCGGCCGCAAGAGCTGGCCCGACGGATCAAACTGCCGAAATCGCACAGTTTCCCCAGCGGCCACTCCCTTCTGTCGGCGGCCACCTACCCCATCGTCACCCACTACCTCGTCCAGCGGAGCTCCATGCCCGTCCAGGTCACCGCGCACACCATCGCCGGCATGGCCATCCTCAGCGTCGGATTCTCCCGCGTCTACTTCGGCGTGCATTTTCCTTCCGATGTTCTGGGAGGATTCGCCGCCGGCTGCGGCTGGCTCGGCCTGACCTCTCTGTCTCACGCCATCACCGAGCGGGCTGGTCGCTGAGGCCAGCGCTCCATCAAAGGTTCTCCGCCTGCGGTTCGCGAGAATCATCCCGATTGAAAACTCGTTAGGATCTAAGCATGTCTACCGTCACATCGACCTACGGCGCCAACACCGCCTTCATCGAAGAGCTCTACGAACGCTATCGGGCCAATCCCGATTCAGTCAGTGCGAGCTGGAAAGAATTCTTCGCCGACTACGAGCCGCGATTCGCGGAAGAGTACGAGGAAGAGCTGGAAGAAGAGCGCGTGCTTGCAGCCGGCGCCGACGCGGCACCGCATCCCGCCACGGAGGTACAGATCGAAGCAGCGCCCGCTGCCGCCGTCTCCCCCGTTCCTTCCGTTCCCACCCCTGCTGCGCGGCCCACCGCCGTTCCTGCGCCGGTCTCCGGCGAAGGGACCAGTTCCGTGATCCTTCGGGGCGTGGCGGCGAAGATCGCCCAGAACATGGAGGCGTCGCTGGCTGTGCCCACGGCGACGTCCGTCAGAAACATCCCGGTCAAGGTGCTCGAGGAGAACCGCCGGGTGATCAACAATCACCTCACCCTGAGCGGCCAGCCGAAGGCTTCGTTCACACACATCATCGCCTGGGCCATCGTGAAGGCCGCAAAGACGCAGCCGCGGATGAATTCCGCGTTTGCCGCCCAGGATGGCCAACCCACCCGCGTGGACCGTTCCGACATCAACATCGGCCTGGCCATCGACGTGGAGAAGAAAGACAAGACCCGCTCGCTGGTCGTCCCCAGCGTCAAGCGCGCCCAGACCCTGGACTTTGCGCAGTTCCTCAAGAGCTACAACGATCTGGTGCGCAAGGCGCGCAACAACACGCTCGAGATTTCTGACTTCGAGGGCACCACCATCTCCCTGACCAATCCCGGGACCATCGGCACGGTGGCCTCGGTTCCCCGTCTGATGCAGACGCAGGGAGCGATCATCGCCACCGGGCAGATCGACTATTCCGCGGAGTACTCCGCCAGCGACCCCTCCGTGCTGGCCGACCTGGGGATCTCCAAGGTCATGACCATGACCTCGACCTACGACCATCGCATCATTCAAGGCGCGGAGTCAGGCGCGTTCCTGGCGCGGATCCACGAGCTGCTCATCGGCGCCGACGGGTTCTACGAAGAGATCTACCGGGACCTCAAGATTCCCTACGAGCCGATGCACTGGGCTCGGGACCGCCATCGCCTGAACGCCAGCGACGACGAGAAAGTCGCGCGCGAGGCTGCCGTCCTCCAGATGATCAACGCCTATCGGGTGCGCGGACATCTGCTGGCCGATCTCGATCCGCTGGAGTACACCGTCAAGCGTCACCCGGAGCTCGATCCGGCGTTCTACGGCCTCACCGTCTGGGACCTCGACCGCGAGTTCGTCTGCGGAGGCCTGTGCGGAAAGCTGACGGCGAAGCTGCGCGACATTCTGGACACGCTTCGGGAGACATACGGCGGCCGGCTGGCTCCGGAGTACATGCACATCCAGGAGACGGTCCAGAAGAAGTGGCTGCAGGATCGGATGGAGCCCACCCGCAATCTTCAACCACTGGATCTGGACATCAAACGCCGCATCCTGATGAAGCTCAATGATTCGGAGGCCTTCGAGAAGTTCCTACACACCAAGTATGTGGGCCACAAACGTTTCTCGCTGGAAGGCGCCGAGACGCTGATCCCCATGCTGGACTTTCTGTTCAACGCCGCGACCGCCCAGGGTGTGCAGGAGGCCGTCATCGGGATGGCCCACCGCGGCCGCCTCAACGTGCTGGCGAACATCATCGGAAAGTCGTACGAAAAGATCTTTCACGAGTTCGAAGGGGATGTCGATCCGAACACCACCCAGGGTTCCGGCGACGTGAAGTACCACCTCGGCGCCGACGGCATCCACCAGTCTCCTTCCGGCGCGCAGTTGAAGCTCACCCTCGCTTCGAACCCCAGCCATCTGGAGGCGGTCGATCCGATTGTGGAGGGGATGGTGCGCGCCAAGCAGACCCTGGTCGGAGATCGCCAGCGCAAAGTGATCCTGCCCATCCTGCTGCACGGTGACGCCGCATTCGCAGGGCAGGGCGTGGTGGCCGAGACCCTCAATCTCTCGCAACTGAAGGGCTACCGCACCGGCGGAACGGTGCACATCGTCATCAACAACCAGATTGGCTTCACCACCGGCCCGGAAGACGCGCGGTCGTCGATGTACGCAACCGACGTGGCCAAAGCGGTTCAGGCTCCCATCTTCCACGTCAATGGCGACGATCCCGAAGCGTGCATCCGGGCCATCCAGCTGGCCTACGATTTCCGGCAGCAGTTTCACAAAGACGTGGTCATCGACATGATCTGCTACCGCCGTCACGGGCATAACGAGGGCGACGAGCCGTCGCTCACGCAGCCGAAGATGTACAAGGCCATCAAGGAACATCGCTCCGTCCGGAAGATCTACACCGAGCAGCTGCTGCGCAAGGAAGACATCGGGCCGCAGGAAGCGGAAGAGTGGCTCGACAATTTTCAGAAGAAGCTGCAGGACGCCTTCGACCGGACGCGCGAAGATTCGCTGCCGCCGGCAGACCAGGGCCGCTCGCTGTGGACCGATGAGGAGATCACAGGCTTTCAGAACCAGCCCTCGCCGGACACCTCAGTTCCGCGCGAGCGCGTCGACGCGGTGGGCAACGCGCTCACCGCCATCCCGGAGAGCGTCACCGTGCATCCCAAGCTCAAGCCGATCCTGACGCGGCGGCGGGCCATGGCCGAGGGCCGGGAGCCGATGGACTGGGCCTTCGCAGAGTTGATGGCGTTCGGTACGGTCGTCCTGGACGGCTATCGTGTACGCCTGTCCGGTCAGGACAGCGGACGTGGCACGTTCTCCCAGCGGCACGCCATCGTGTTCGACTACGTCACCGGCGAAGGGTTCGTGCCGCTCAACACTCTGGCCCAGGACTCGGCCGCCCCGAAACCGGCCGATCCGGTGGTGGTCGACAGCGATCTGTCGTTCCAGACCGAGCATCCCGAATCGCA
>JBDSGC010000009.1:0-4970 GCA_039919215.1 Thermoanaerobaculia bacterium
TCCGTTTGAAGAGCTCGACGTTAATCCACCAGCCGATGAGCACCAGGACTCCGATGAGAATCGGAGCGATGCTCGAAAAACGCGCGGTCGAGCGCAGGAGCTCAGCGACCCTGGGCTGGGTCATCTCCAGCTCGGGCGCAGGACCGACGTCTGTCGTGGTGCTCATCATTCGCGGAGTATACGGCGCTGTTGCGTTGGGGTCGCTGCTTCGGGCGAAAGAGCGATCAGCTTTGGGTGTGGCCACATAAAAGCTGGTCGGTCCGGTTCGATCAGCCCGCCGCGGGGAGTCGTTCCAGGTTGGATTCGGAAGGATCTTGAGGTCCCTCGCCCCTCGCGCCCGGCCCGCCCTTGCTCGGGATGACAGGGCGCTGGTGGGTCGGTGACATGGCTGGATATGAGGCGTGTGACGTTAAAACGTCAAAACGTTACACTGGCGAGATGTCATCGTCCAAACGTTCTACGATCTATCTCGATCCTGCGATTCATCGGGCTGTTCGTCTGAAGGCTGCCGCTATGGATGTCTCGATCTCTGAAGTGGTGAACTCTGCGGTGAGAAGATCGCTGTCCGAGGATGCAGAAGACCTCGAGGCGTTTGATAAGCGCCGTCGTGAACCGGCACTCGATTTCGAGGACGTGGTTCGAGACATGAGACGTAGTGGCAAATTATAAAATCGTCATTAAACGGTCCGCGGCCAAAGAGCTGAACAGTGTTGCCTCCAGGAAGGACCGTCAGCGTCTGGTGGCACGGATCGCCGCCCTGGCGAAGGAACTACGGCCGGTTGGCGCCGAGAAGCTGTCAGGCTCTCGAGACAAGTATCGAATCCGCCAGGGAAACTATCGGATTCTCTATGAGATTGAGGATGACGTGCTCGTCGTGAAGATCGGGGACCGGAAGCAGGTATATCGGGGCATCTGATCGATCGACGTGGTTGGTGATGGCGCGGCGTGCAATACAGCGAGGGGGTCGTTTCAGGTCGGATTCGGAAGCGCGTCAGGTCCCTCGGCCCTCGCCCGCCCTTGCTTCCCGGAACCTCCTAGTGTTTATGCGATTTGCGTGAGGTGTCATTCCGGACCTTACTGAGCGTCGTGCACCATGCGCGAGACTCGGCCTTGTCCAACTCTTCCTCGAGTGAGCAGTCTTCGAAGGGAGAGCCCGTCCAGCAAATGGCGATCCGCGATCTCAAGTTCTAAGATGGTCACACCATGGGCGCTGAAGAGCTGAGGCCGGGCGACCGTCTTGGCAGTTATGAAATGATCGCGCCGCACTCCAGCGGCGGGATGGGATCGGTCTATCGTGCGCGAGATCTGCGTCTCGGCCGCGTGGTGGCCATCAAGGTCCTCGCGCCGTCGATCGCCGACCGGCACGAGGCGATGATCCGCTTGAAGCGCGAGGCGGAGACGGCGTCCAGTCTGAGCCATCCCGCGCTGGTTACGATCTTCGATGTCGGCGAGGCCGGGGACGGGCAAATTTTCATAGCCATGGAGTGGATCGAGGGCGGGAACCTCAGCGAGTGGCTGGCGCGTAAGCATCCCGTTGTCGAGATCGCGGAGCTGCTGTCACAAGCGGCGGACGGGCTTGCCGCGGCACACGCCTCGGGCATCGTTCATCGCGACGTCAAACCGGACAACATCATGGTCAGCCGTCAGGACTACGCGAAAGTGATCGACTTCGGCCTGGCCAAGGCAGTGTTCGTGACGACGACACCCGACACGCCGACGGACGTAATGACGCAGCAGGGGATGATCGCCGGCACTCCGCTCTACATGGCGCCCGAGCAGTTGCGCGGCCAGCAGCTGGAGCCCTCGTGCGACGTCTTTGCGTTCGGCGGCGTGATCCAGCAGGCACTGACCGGGCGCGCGCCGTTCGCCGCAGCGAGCCAAATGGAGACCGTCGCGCGAATCCTCCACGGGCAGCCGGATCCGTTGCCGGCGGCGACTGATCCCCGTCTCGCTGCGCTCGTCGCCGGCATGTTGAGTAACGATCCTAAGGCGCGGCCGTCGATGAAGGCGGTCACCGCGGAACTGCGAGTCGTCGCGCGCGGTGGAGAGGGGCCGCAGCCAACCGAGCGGCGCGTGGACTCCGTTCCGCCGATGCGCCGATGGCCGGTGGCGCTCTCGCTCGTGGTGCTCGTTCTCCTGGCGGGCCTCGCCGGTGTGTGGCTCTTCCATCGCTCGCGGGACTTGCCCGCCACCACGGCACCCGGTGTGGACCGACCGGCCGATGCGCAGGTGGCGGAGCTGTACGCGAAGGCGAAGTTCTTCGAGGGCGACCAGGAATGGGCGACAAAGGATCAAGCCATTCCGCTGCTGGAGGAGGTGGTGCGACGCGACCCGCAGTTCCGACCCGCGCTCATCCAGCTCGCACAGCAATATGGCCGGAAGGCGTTCGACCACGATCCCGACCGTAGCTGGGAGCAGAAGGCTTTTCTGGCGGCGGACAAGATCCTGAAGGCTGACCCGCGCTCGCCGGAGGCAAACCTCGTCCTGGCGCAACTGATGTGGACGAAGGCGCGCGACTTTCCGCACGAGAGGGCGCTGTTGTACGTTACGACAGCGCTGCAGGCCGATCCGTCATCCGATGTCGCGCACGGGATCCGCGCGAACATCCTTCTTCACGTTGGCCTGCTGGATGAAGCGCTGCAGGACTACGTCGGTTTGCGCTCCAAGTACCCCGCCGACCGCGACATTCTCATGCGAATCGCACGCACCCGGCTGTGGCATCGGGAGTACGCCGAGGCGTTGCGGGAACTGCGCGAGTACGCGCCTGACAGCTACCAGATTCCGATCGCCCTCCTCGACCTCGGCCGCGACGATGAGGCGCGGCGCTTTGTCGAGCAACGCCTGGCGAACGATCGCAATGGTGACATCAGAAGCTCGTATGCCGTAATCCTGGCGAAACGCGGCGACCGCCGCGAGGCGCTGGCATACATCGCCGACACCTTCCGCCTCGGCGGCGCCTCATCTCATTTCCACCACGCCCTGTACGGCATCGCCTGCGCCTACGCCCAACTGGGCGACGCCGCAAAGTGCGTGGAGACGCTCGATCGAGTGTCGCGTGAAGGAATGCCCTGCTACCCGCTCTTCGCATCCGACCCGCTTCTGGACCCCGTCCGCGGCACCCCGCAGTTCCGCCAGTTTCTCGCAGACTCCCACGACGCCCACGAAGCGAGAAAGAAAACTATCACCGCGATGCTGGCTCCAAAGCCCCGCGAGTGAGGGGCGTTGCAGGTCTGGAAAAACTGTCAGAAAATGCAACGATTTAGCCCCGCCGCGATCGGGATTTTTCGTTAATTCGCGCAGACGAACAGGGCCTCACTCTTCATGTTCACCCCCTTCCATCGGTGGAGTCTCGGCGATGGGCCGAAGCGGCTCGAGGTGGTACTGCTGCAGCTCCAGGTTCAGGCGCGGTATGGCTGTCGACTCGAAGGTATCCCACCGCTTGATCGCGTCGTCGAACTGCACTGCGGTCGAGCTCACAGCTTCAACCTGCGCCGCCGTCGGTGTGGCGTCGGTGCGGTCGATCATTTCGTATAGCGATGCGAGCGCGCTCTCGACACCTGAGAGCGTGACCGGCGGCTTCGGTTCCGGCGGTTTCGACTGCTCGGGCGACTTCGCCGGAGCAGCAACGCGCCTGGCTGTCTCTTCGGCGGTCTCTCGTGCCGCTTCCGAAGTCACCTTCTTCGGATCATCCAACAGCAGAGTCAACTGCTCACGGAAGGAGCTCATCGAGGCTTTCAGACTACCGACTTTGCCACCGACTTCGCCTAGGCGGTCAAGCTGCCTGGTGAGGGAGCCTGCCTTCAGCACGGCAGTCGAGCTCCGACTGAGCATACCGGCGAGCCGCGTTTGCAACTCGAACATCTGAGCGATGCCTGCCGGCGGTGTGGTCACACGCGGATCCATCTTCACCGTCAGTGGGGTAGTCAAGGTCTTCCCGTTTGCCGTCAGCCTCACGCTGTAGGTTCCCGGCACCGCCCATGGTCCCTGTGGAGTGCGGGGCGTCCGGTGTGGAACCGCAGAGATCTGATACTGATGTTCGACCGATAGAGGCGCTTCGTAATGAAGATCCCACACCCAGCGGTGCATGCCTGCACTTCCCTGCAACGTCTCGGGCATCTTGACCCAGTAGGTTGGAATGGTCTGCGTTTGCAGTTCCGCGTCAGTGATCCATGGAACGTCGGTCGAGGCATAGCGGCGGGCCACACGCCCGAACCCGTCGAGAATTTCCAGCGTTACCGGTCCGCTTGCTGACCACCCCAGTGAGTAGTCAATCACGGCTCCGTCGGGAGGGTTTTCGCCGGCCGGCTCGTCGGCAGGGAGAGGGGTGTCCGTATTGAGACTGGGCCGGACCCGGAGAGCGACGGAGGGACGGAAGAGAAACGCCGAAGCAGTAGCACCGGCAGGGGTGAACTGACGCAGCGGTGAAAGATCGTCGAGGATCCAGAAGCCTCTGCCATGAGTGGCCACGATGAGATCGCCCTGGTGGACGATCAGATCGCGGACGGACGTGTGCGGCAGGTTCCGTTGAAGGGTCTGCCAGTGATCACCGTCATCGAACGACGTCCACACCCCGGTTTCCGTCCCGGCATAGAGCAACCCTTTCCGCACCGGGTCCTCGCGCACGGCATTGACGGGTGAGGCCGGCAGTCCTGCAACGATCGGCTGCCAGCTCCTGCCACCGTCGCGCGTCCGATAGATGTACGGCCGCAGATCGTCGATCCGAAAGCGGCTGACCGAGGCATAGGCCGTTTCGTCGTCAAATGCGGATGCGGCGATCTGCGTCACTTTGCTCCAAGGCGAGAGCCCGGGCGGAGTGACGTTCGTCCAATGTCCGCCGCCATCGCGCGTCACCCAGAGAAGGCCGTCGTCGGTGCCCGCCCAGATGATTCCGGCATCCCGCATTCCGGGTGCGACGGAATAGATCACTCCCCTCTGACTCTCCGCCTTCGCATTGCGTACCGAGAGGGTTC
>JBDSGC010000010.1:0-5032 GCA_039919215.1 Thermoanaerobaculia bacterium
AAGCTGCTCGACTTCGGGCTGGCGCGAGCGGCGGCCATCACTCCTTGGAATACCCGCCCGCCAACGAACGCCAGCAGCTATCCGCATGCCGATCCTACCGTGCACAGAGCACTCACCGCGGAAGGAACGATCGTCGGCACGTTCCACTACATGGCTCCCGAGCAGCTGGAAGGGGCGGCCGTCGACGCCCGCACCGACATCTTCGCCCTCGGGGCCGTGCTTTATGAGATGGCCACCGGTCGCCTCGCCTTCGACGGCGCGACGAAGACCAGCGTCATCGCGGCCATCGTCGATCGCGATCCGCCACCGATGCAGCAGATCCAGCCGCTCACGCCGCCGGCGCTGGAACATGTCATCTCCCGCTGCCTGGCCAAGGAGTCCGCCGAGCGATGGCAGAGCGCTCATGACGTCGCACGCGAGCTGACCTGGATCCGCGAGGCCGGCTCGAACGCCGCCATCTCCTCTGTGGTTTCGATCCGACGGAAACACCGCGAGGGCATGGCATGGACGATTGCGGCAATCGCGGTGGCCGGGGCGATTCTCACAGGCCTGTTCGGCTGGCGGAGACTGCAGAACACGACGCCTCCGCAGGTGATGCGATTCACCGTCCCCAGCATCAGCGGATTGCGCCTCAACGCCGTCTACGGATTGATCGCGATCTCCCCCGACGGCTCCCAGATGGTCAACGTCGCCTCCGACAAAACAGGCCCGAGACTTTTCCGGCGGTCCGTCGACAACATCGAGCAGGTCGCCATCGAGGGGACCGATGGCGCGTACCAGCCATTTTTTTCTCCGGACGGAAAATGGATCGGCTTCGTTTCGCGACACAAGCTGATGAAGGTGGCGATCTCGGGCGGGCAACCCATCGCCCTCGCCAGCGCGAGCGAGGCCCGGGGGGCGGAATGGGCGGACGACGACACGATTTTCTTCTGCCCCTTCTACTACGGCGGCATCGAGCGCGTCTCCGCGGCCGGCGGTCCGTCGAAACCGGTGACCACCGTTGATCGCGCGCATGGGGAGAGGAGCCACCGCTGGCCGCACCTGCTTCCTGGCGGCAAGGTGCTTCTCTACAGCGTCGGCCGGGGCGGATCGTGGGATGACGCCACGGTGGTGGCCCAGAGACTGGATACCGGGGAGCGCAAGACGCTGATCGAGGGCGGCTCCGACGCGCGCTACCTCCCGACGGGACATCTCGTCTATCTGCGCGGGACCTCGCTCTACGCGGTTCCGTTCGACACGAAAACGCTGGCGGTCTCCGGACAGCCCGTTGAGGTCGCGTGCGGCGTGGCAAACAATGGGGCCGGTGCCGGTGAGTTCGCCTTCACGCCTGCCGGAATGCTGGCGTACTACTCGGTAGGCATCGTGGCCGAAGAGGGAGGCATGCTGTCGGTGATCAACGCCCGAGGAGACAAACTCCCGGCCGTGCTGCCGCCGTTCATCATGTACTCGCCACGATTTTCTCCCGATGGTACGAAGATCGCCGGGATGCGGGGCAACGCCGTGTCCGTGTGGACGTGCGATCTCGTTCGGGGAACGAGCACGCGGCTCACCACGGGTGCGCGCACGAAGTCGCCCGTGTGGTCGAGGGACGGTTCCCGCGTCTATTACTCGAGCGAACACACCGGCCCCTGGAACCCGTTCTGGCAGGATGCCGACGGCGGCGGCGCCGAGCACTCCGTCGTGAAGACGGAGGAATCGATCATCGTGAACGGCATCTCGCCGGACGGCCGGGAACTGCTCGTCACGAGCAATCGAAAAGAGACGGGGGCGGACATCGACATCATGACCATCGCCGACGGGCGTCTCCGCCCTCTGGCTAAAACGGAGGCTGCGGAGGAGGGGGCAACCTATTCGCCGGACGGCAAATGGGTCGCCTACGAGTCCGACGAGTCGGGGCGCTCGGAGATCTACGTGCGGTCCGCCAGCGGGGCTTCGGGCCGGTGGCAGATCTCGGTGGATGGCGGCACAAATCCCCGCTGGAAGAAGCAGGCGGAGATCGTGTTTCAGAACGGGACGAAACTGATGACGGCGGCGGTACGCACGGCGCCCTCGTTCAGCGTGGCCACGCCGCAGGTGCTCATGGATCGTGCGCCCTCCGACTACGACATCACCTCAGACGGACGCATCATCATCGTTGAACCGCCGCCGACGGAGAGCGGCCGCGGCCAGATCAATGTGGTCCTGAACTGGTTCGAGGAGATCCGGGCGAAGACCGGCGGCCGAAAGTAGCGGGAGCGAGGTCAGGGGTCAGGTCTCCACCCGAATCCACGGAAACAACCGCTCACTCCTCCAACATCTGCAGTTGCCAGACGTCGTGGGTGGAGCGATGGGCGATGGGCGCGATGGCCAGCTCGCCGGTCTTGCCAATGCTGCGACGGAGGAAGCGAAGCTCGGTGAGTTTGGCGGTCGTTTCGGGATCCTTCTTCACCGGGAAACCGTTCTCGCGCATCATGAGAATGCCCTTAGCGCGCAGTGAGAGCTCGGACTGCAGCCGCAGGTAGCAGAGCATGTCGGCAAGCACCGGGCCGTCGAAGTGTTCGCGCAGCGACTGCAGGTAGCGGCCGGTCCGTGAGTCAACGAAGTCGCCCGAGCGGATCGCCTGGAGCAGCTCGGAATCGAGATCGAACCCGCTGCCCACCCACGACTGCAGGTCGCGCTCGCCTCGGCTGAAGATGAAGACGAGCACCGGCGGCAGAATCAGAACGATGGCGATGGTCGACAACAGCGGCGAAACCAGGAAATGATTGAACAGCGAGTGGATGGCGAATGCCAGGAGCAGACCGGGCCCGGCCAGCCACCACGAGACCGACTGACGGCGGTCAGCCAGAAGCTTGGTCAGCATGGCGCCCACGGCTGTGGTTCCCCCGTGCATGATGGCCGTACCGAACCCGCGAACCAGCCAGACCGCCGGCTCCGAGCCGATGAAGGTCGACGCGTAGTAGAAGTTTTCGGCGAGCGCGAATCCGGTGCCCACTGCGAAGCCGGCAATCCCGGCATCGATCAGAAACCCAAGGCGCTTGCGGCGCAACAGAAAGAGCACCGGCAGCGCCTTGAGCAGCTCTTCCATCGCCGGCGCGGCGAACCGCGTCAACAAGCGACGGGACAGCCCGAGCTCGAGCAGCACTTCTCGATTGGCAGCGTAGCCGATCCCCGCCGCGACCAGACCGCAGGCAATGAGACCAAGAACGGTCCGCAGGCGGACGAGCTTGTAGCTGTCCAGATAGAGAAGCGCCAGCAGAAAAGCGCACACCGGCAGAAACCCCAGAACGATCTGCACCGCCACAACCGGGATCATGGTGGGCCCGTCACCTCAGAAGCTTCAGCGAAGCCATCACTTCATGGGACGATCGTCCGTCCGTCCGGCCCACGGCATAACCGAACGAAAGCATCGATTCGAGGTTGGAAAACATCACCACAGAGACATCCAGCTGCGCGCCGGCGTCGAAGGCGTTCTGTCGTAGATGGGCGCTGGTGGGGTTGGTGGCCAGGCCTCCGGTGAAGAGCGAGACGCGGGCCCAGTTCGCATAAAACGACGGCACCCCCACCCGCTTGAATCGCACCGGTGGCAACGTGCATTCGAGCATCAGCCTGGCGAACGCATTGCCTCCGATGGCGTTCAGATCGAACCCCGGGAAGGCGTAGTACTCCCGATAGCGGTGGGTCTCCTGATAGTCGACCCAGTTGTTCCCGAACGCGCCGAAGTAATAGTTCGCGAAAGGATTGGAGCGGTCACCGGACGACTTCCCGGCAGCCGATCGGACCCACAGCGATGCGTGATCGACCGGCAGCAGAAATCCCCGGTCATACGTCGCATACAACCGCGGAAACAGCTCGCCGTTGACATGGTTGCCACTCGCCGCGATCGACCAGGTCTGCCCATATTCCTCCTCCACCGCCCCGATGGTCCGGCGGACATCGCGGTAATCGAGATGCCCTCCCACACTCTGGTACTGCCGGTACGGCGCGCGCACATTCTGGTATTCCGGCAGCGTCTCCAACCCGCCGTAGTAGGCGGCGTGCAGGGTGTACTCCAGTGTGCGCGGCCGGTCGAACAGAAGGTATTGATGGTAGGCCGTGGATGCCGCGTAGCCCTTGCGACTCGTCTTTGTCGGCCCGAACAGATCGTAAAAGTCCGTGGCGTTGTAACGAAGGCGCACACGCCAGGGCAATCCGTCGTATCCCAGCTTGAAGTGCAGGCGCTCGTCGCTCGGAACGCTTCCGGGTGAGATGGCGGCGGTGAAGTCGAACGCGCGCAAGCCCAGTGGGTCGGAGACATTGAAGCGCAGTCCGGCGGTAGCGGTGTTCTTGTAGCCTTCGATCACCGGATAGACCGATCCGAGGCGAAGCCGCGAGAGCGGGCGGTACCGGCCCGTGTAGGTGGTCACCTGGTCGAGGTTCACCCGCGCCGGCGAGCCGGCGTTCCAGCTCTTGACCACCGGATGTTCCTCCACGACCTGCTGTCCGAGATAGCGGATGGCGGTGATGTCCTCGCGCGGCTCGACTGCCATACGGACGGGCGAGAAGCCTTTCGCCGTGTACTGGTAGGCGATCATTTCGCGGTCCGAGACAGGGATGGGGCGGAACAGACCGGTCTCCACGTTGGTGAGCGCCTCCATCTTGCGAGCCTGCAGGTCGTACCGGAAGACATTGGAGACTCCGGTGTAATAGCTGGTCCCGTAGAGATAGCGGCCGTCCGGCGAGAAAACAAAGTTGTCGGGCGAGTTGTTCACGAACTCGTGCAGCACGTCTGGTCTGGCTTGATGCTGCAGCAGCTGCGCGGTATCGAATCTCACGAGCTTCTGGCTGCCGGTCACATCGATCATCGACCCACTCAGCGTTTTGCCGTCGGGCGAGATGTCCAGATCGTAGACGTCCCGCCCGTACTCGAGAGTGAAGAGCGATTCCCACTTCGCGTACGGCGCGGGAATGCGGACGATGGTGGAGAGTCCGTTGTGGTGCTGCACGCCCCAAATCGACTGATCCGCTGCGTTGACGGCAAGGTCGCCGGTACGGGTATTTTTCAGGAGCTGTC
>JBDSGC010000011.1:0-3979 GCA_039919215.1 Thermoanaerobaculia bacterium
GCGCGTCAGGTTCTGTCGCCCGCTACGCAGGCTTTGCGAGGGGAATCGGCGTGCTTCGCTGAAACCAGTTGAGCAAGTTGATGCGCAGGGTGCGCGCCGGGAGGCGCAGCAAGACGGTAGCCGGTCGGCAAGCGCGAAGCGCGCAGCCACCGGTCTGTTACACGGCGCAATGGCGATCCGCCCCAGCGGAGCGGCAGAGTCGCCGAGCGACCGGCGACCGCGAGGCAAGGCGTGCAGCCGTCGAATCGCTGGTACCTGGATGCTTTCTGGCACCCGTGCCGGGGTGCCGCACTTCGTCTCGCTGATGGTCCCGTGGCCGCTCCGCGGCGACCACCGGGCTACCCGCTTTGACGCCTCCGGCGTCAGCCTGGGCTTCTTCGCTCCTACGGGCGGCGCAGCATCCCGTGGCGCAGGATGCGAGAGATCTCTCCGACCACCTCTTCCGTGTCTTTGCCGAAGTGATCTTTCACTCCGAACAGGATCTCGATCGAGAAGTAGTTGTAGAAGATGCGCGTGGCCAGCATCACCGCCGAGGTGGGAGACAGCCCCTCCTGCAGCCTTCCCTCCAGTTCTTTCTCCATGCCATGGACCTTCATGAAAGTCTCGAAACGCCTGGCCATGTCTTCGTAGAACTTCCGGATGTGCGATCCGTCGAATTCGACGACGTCGACATAGATGAGGGCGACGTGGGCGCGGTAGTCGCGCACCGTCTCCCGGGCGGCCAGACCGAGCTGCTCGAGGTTCTCGGGGAACTGACCGGTGGCCAGGGCGCGATTGAACGGGAACTCCGGGCTGGACATCGTCTGGAAGTACTGGTCCAGCAATTCCCGGAAGACGGTCTCCTTGTCTGTGAAGTGGTGGTAGACGTTTCCCTTGGACAGTCCTGCCGCCTCGGCGATGTCGCTGACGCTGGTAGCGCCATAGCCCCGATGGGAAAACAGCTTCAACGCAGCCTCGAGGATCTGGGTGCGGCTGCGCTCGGAGCGATCTTTCTGATTCATGAGAGCGAACCTTCCTGGCCCAGCAGCTCTCGCAGCGTTTCCTTTTCCACTTTCCCGTACGGGGTCCGCGGAAGAGTGGCCAGGAACACATAGCGCTTCGGCAGCTTGTATCGCGCCAGCCGCGTGGCCAGATACGCACTCAGGATTTCTTCGCTCACCGAGCCGACCACAAAGGCCACTCCCGCTTCGCCCCAGTTACGATCGGGAACGGCCAGGACGCTCGCGTCCATCACGTCGGGGTGCGACACCAGCTCGGCTTCGATTTCTGCAGGGTAAACGTTCACCCCGCCGGTGATGAACATTTCCTTGCGGCGCCCGGCGATGAAGAAGAAGCCCTCGCCGTCACTGCGCGCCAGGTCGCCGGTGCGGAACCAACCCTGGTCGTCGTAGGCGGCTGCTGTGGCCTCGGGGTTGTTCCAGTAGCCGCTGCTGACATGCGGCCCTCGAATCCACATCTCCCCGATGACATCTTCGCCGAGCTCCTCGCCGCCATCACTCACCAGCCGCACTTCGGTGAACATCATGGGCCGGCCGATCGACCCCGCCTTCCGCACAGCCTCCTCCGCGGTCATGGTGAAGCAGTTCACGCCCACCTCGGTCATCCCATAGCCCTGCTTCATGACCACGCCGCGACGTCCATACGCTTCGATCAGAAACTGGGGAAGCGGCGCGCCTCCGGAGATGAACCAGCGGACCGCTCTGAGATCGGCCGACGCGAACGCAGGCTCCTCCATCAGCATCTTCCAGATCGTCGGGACGCCCAGCACCACGGTGCAGGCTTCCCGCTCGATGGTTCGCCAGACCTCACCAGCCTCGAATGTCTTGTGCAGAATGATGGTGCCGCCGGTGGTGAAGATCGGGATGAGAAATGCCGCGATGCCGCCGGCATGGTAGAGCGGCGTGTAGATGGGGCTGACATCATCGTCACGCAGTCCCCAGCACAAACCGGTGTTGTATCCGTTCCACAAGAGCTGGCGCCCCGGGATCATGACCCCCTTCGGCCGTCCGGTGGTTCCGCTGGTGTAGAGAAGGCAGGCTACCGCTTCGCCGTCGACCGCCCGCTCGCGTGGTAAAGGGTCACCGGCCGTGGGAAGCGGTGAGAGCGGATGCGATGGCACCGGCAGGTGCTGCGCGATCTCAGAAAACTCCTGGCCATGAAACAGTACCTTCATGCCGCAGTCCGACACGATCTGCGACAGCTCGTGTGCGGTGGCACGAGTGGAGAGCGGCACGGCGATGGCGCCAGTCCGGGCGTAGGCAAAGAACATCGCCAGGAAGTCGATCGAGTTGTGCGCGAGGATGCCATAGCGCTCTCCCGGTTGAATGTTGCGAGTGGCAAGGACGTTTGCCGCGACCTGGCATCTCTGGTCGAAATCGGCATACGTCAAACGCTCGCCGCTCTCCACGGAGACCAGGGCCAGCCGGTCGGGAGTGATGCGCGCACGCTCGGCGATCAGATCTCCCGCAAACATCGCGCGTGGGTTCATCGCCGCTCCGCTTCGGCACCAGCGGAGGCTCGGAGCGATTCCCGCAGCACTCTCAAAAACTCGACGGGCGCCTGCCGGTGCGGGATGTGCGCGGCCTCTTCGACGATCTGCAGCGTGGCGCCGGGAATCCGGGCGTGCAATGCCTCCGCATACGCGCGCGGGAGAATCCCGTCGTGGGCACCCCAGATCAGTGTGACCGGCATGGTCAGCGAGGCCAGCCGGCCATCCACCACGGAGCCGATGATCCCACCCTCCAGCACGCGAGCCTGCGGCCGCGTGAGCGCCAGGCGAACGATCGAGTCGAGCATCGCATCTGCAATCTTTGCCTGCGGTCCGTGAACCATCCGCATCAGCCGGAGCGCCTCTTCGCGATTTTTGGGGAACATCGGAACGTCGCTCAGATCCCACGTCATGCCGCTGGAATCTTCGAGCACCAGATGTTCCACGCGTGAGGGATGGTCCGCGGCGTAGAGCATGCTCACCCATCCGCCCATGGAGTTGCCCACCAGAGTGATCCGAGGCTGCGGGTGGCGATCGATCACGGCGGTCAGCGCCTCGGTGAGGAGCTTCATGGGAAGCGGCCCGGTGGCCGGACCGCTATCTCCATGACCTGGAAGATCGATTGCGATCACCCGGAACTCTTTCGCCAGGGGGCCAGCGACGCTGACCCACGTCCCGGCCTGATCGTTGACTCCGTGGACGAGCACCACGGTGCGCGCTCCCCTGCCACCTTCGAAGTAGACGATCCGCGCGCCATTGGGCAGCGTGAGGGTCTTCCGCGCGAATCCTGCGTTCCTCATGCCGCGGCGGGTCAGCTTGACGAAGGTCTCCAGCGGATGACGGCGCACGTAGGCGGTGGTGATCCCGAGCGCTACGACACCAGCGACGACCAGCCCGCCCATCACCGTGACGACAGGGTTCATTTCTCTCTCATCCTTCGACTCGCTGCAATGGTTACTTCGCCAATGCTCCGAAGAGTCGCGCGCCATCCTCAGCAACGCGGAAGGCCACGGCGGCCTGGTTGTATCCGACTCCCGACCCAATGAGGACGACCAGGTCGCCCGCCTTGATCTTTTTCTGCTGGAAGGCGTCGTCCAGGGCCATGGGGATGCACGCCGATCCGGTGTAGCCCCATCGCTCCATCACCGTATGCGTCCGGTCCATGGAGATCTCCAGGTCCTTCATGACCAGTTCGATGGTGGATTTGCGCACCTGCGTGAAGATCAGGAAGTCGATGTCTTCGAGTGAGAATTCGCCGTTCTTCGCAACCTGACGGACCAGCGCCGGCCAGCCTTCATTGTTGATCTCCGGCGGATAGCGCTCCAACATCTTTACCCGTGCTCGTCCGGCACGAACGGATTCCTCCGTGGAGGGCTCCACCGTCCCGCCGGAGAAAATTGCCCAGCGATTCGCGTAGGAGCCGTCGGCGCGAAATGCGGAGGAGATGAATCCCGGACGATCGCCACGCTCGAGGATGGCGGCACCGGCTCC
>JBDSGC010000012.1:0-4366 GCA_039919215.1 Thermoanaerobaculia bacterium
CGAGCCAGGGCCGCAGAGATCTTGGCCATCTGCATCAGCGAGAGAATGCCTTCCTGCATCCGCGCGCCACCGGAGGTCGACACGATCAGCAGCGGCTCCTTCTTGTCCAGGCTGCGCTCGGCGGCGAGGGTGATCTTCTCCCCGACCACCGAGCCCATCGAACCGCCCATGAAGCTGTATTCCATGGCGCAGATCACCACGCTGATCCCTTCCAGTTTCCCCTCGGCGCAGAGGACGGCGTCCCCTTTGCCCACGCGCTGTTCGTAGACCTTCAGCCGGTCGCGGTAGCGCTTGGTGTCACGAAACTCCAGGGGATCGGCCGAGCGGATGTCGGTGGCGAACTCCTTGTACTTGCCGTCATCGAAGAGGATGTCGAACCGCTCGCGCGCACTCAGGCGGAAGTGATAACCGCACTTGGGGCAGACGTTGTGATTCTGCTCGACTTCCTTCTTGTAGACGATCTCTTTGCAGTCGTCACACTTGACCCAGAGGCCCTCCGGGATGGCGGTCTGCTTCTCTACCGCTTCCTTCGGCTTCTTCTCTTTCCGGAACCAGGCCATGGGCGGCGACTCTACTCACTCGAGGCAGCCGAGGCAACTAACAAACAGGCTAGAGGCGCGAGGAGGACCCGTTCGGCTGAAGTGCGGATCCACAGCAGCCACCAGGAGAGATCCTCGCCGTGCAGATAGAAGTAAATGGTGGAGGCGACCAGGCCGCCCGAGACCACCAGCGGCATGGCCGCCTGTCTCCAGCGTCTGGTGGTGGCCAGGGGAGCGGACACGGCGATCCATGGCGCCCACCACACCCCGTAGCTGGCCTGGATGGTTGTCCAGTGGAGGACCGGCCAGAGTCCGGCAAGGTTGAGTTTTCCTCCGGCTCGACCGTACTGGTCAATGAGTTTGTAGTGGCTTGCAAACAGGATCCACGCGCCGAGGAAGGCCGCGGCGGGAAGGGCTGCGGCGAGGGCAGCTTTGATGCTGCGGCGAGTGAGGATGAAGGCGAAGATCAGGATCGCGGCGAAGGCGGCGCCCTCCACCTTGGTGGCAACGACGCCGGTGAGGGCGATGGCGGCCAGTGCGATGCCCTCGCGTGAGTGGCCGTGAAAGGTCAGAGCGGTGAGCGCGATGATCTCGAACAGGATGAGAGGAGGCTCGCCCGCGCCAGCCACCATCCCGCGCGCGAATCCGAACGCCAGAAGCGCTCCGAGCAGCACCGCATACGCCGACGCCCGCTCATCACCCAACCTCTGGCGCACCAGTCCTCGGAAGGCGAAGGTGGTGGCCAGGAGATAGATGGGAGTGAGGAGCAGCGCTCCCCACCACGAAAATCGATGCGCCGCCATCGATCCCCAGGCGTAGATCTCCGGGATGAGAGGCGGGTAGTCGGGATGCATCAGCGAGTAATGCGGCCAGGCCAGAAACTCCGTGTCGATCTTCTCGGAGAGATAGAACTGCTGCCCTTTCGGCCCCCAGAAGTAGATGAGATCCCCGCAGGTCTCGCGGGCGTCCAGGATTCCGTAAAGCGTCAGCACGGTGATGACGGTCAGCAGCGTCAGCGCGAGTGGCCGGCGCGCGAAGGGCATCGCCGTTCCGCGGAGCGCTGGACGAGCCGCGGCCAGCACCATCACCAGAGCGATGAGGATCGCCGCGCGCGTCCAGTGAATTCCGACGACGGACATCGCGAACATCAGGGTTGTCAGGACGACCGCACCGGTGGCGAACGCGAGAGAGACACGGGCCGGCAGATCGAGGTTGCGAACCAGCGGGATGCGCAGGACCCCCGAGCCGAACAGCGGCAGCGCCAGCATGGCCAGGAGCCACAGAACGTCTTTCAACGCCGCACCTTGTACAAGCGCCCCTGCGGAAAGGTGGCCACCAGATCGTAGGACGGATGAGTGAATGGCTCCTTGATGGCGACGACGTACTGCGCGAGATTCTCGAGCGGGACGTCCGTGGCCGCGGCGAAGGACGGGATGACTTTCTGGTAGGGGAGCTGGCCCACCGCGGCGAAGAAATTGTCCATCTGGTAGGCCTGCACGCCCTTCACCGGCTGGAAGCAGGCCACGCTTGCGTTCCGGGGGAGCAGCGGACGGATCTGAGGAAGCAATCGGAGCGTGGGCTCGATCTCGTAGGGTCGAGGACCGACGCGGTCGACGATGGTCACCGGCCGCGTGAAGTAGGGTCCGCCGCGCGTGTAGAGGCGCTGGGCCAGAACGGCGATCATCAGCAGAGTGGCGACGGTCACGACCACGCGCTCGACTCGGGGCATGGCTAGCGAACCCTCGCTTGGAGCGGCATCTGGTGGAGGAAGAACCCTTCGCCCGACGAGCGGCGAAGGAGCAGGGAGGCGGCGATTGCGGTCACTGGCTCGTTCCGGATCGCCCGCGTGTCGATCAGATCTCCCGGAAAATGTAGGGGCGCAGCACGTCGAGATTTGCCTCGAGCTTCGAGACGTCGAGGTAACGAAGGGTCGCCGCGATCGACGAGAGCAGGGAGTTCCCGTCCTGCGGCGTGTAACAGAAGCCCACAATCTTGCGGGGATTGGGAACCGTCAGCGTCGTCATGGGCACGACGGTCTGCGACAGGATCCGGCCGAAGTAGCCGTGATCACGCCCGAACGAGAAGATCGTATTCACTGCGCGCTTGTTGGTGCATGCCACCCGCGGATTGTTGCGCAGCAGCGATTTCACCTCTTCCAGCGTGGTGTCGTGCTTCAGGTCGAGATCGAACCACAGCGTGTGCATGTACTGCGTATTGATCTTGATGGCCGAGGAGAACAGGTCGAGTTTCAGGCCGATGGTCTGGAACAGGTGATAGGCATCGCGCGCGTGATGGGTGCCGAACTCCGGGTCGTCGTGCTTCCCCGCTTCCGGAGCGGCGATGTAGGACTTGGTGTCGGACACGTCGTTCGCCCGGCGCATGCACACGAATCGACCGGCTCCCAGACTCATCGTGCCGTCATCCGTAGCCAGGGTCTTCAGTAGCACCGAGATGTTGTGGGTATTGCAGGAAACCACCTGGACGAAGCGCTCGTCAGGACTCTGCACTTCATCGTTGATCCCGCGGGCGT
The DNA here is from genome assembly GCA_039919215.1 of Thermoanaerobaculia bacterium. Taxonomy (GTDB): domain Bacteria; phylum Acidobacteriota; class Thermoanaerobaculia; order Gp7-AA8; family Gp7-AA8; genus JBDSGC01. Next base: position 3,070 of record JBDSGC010000012.1, read on the forward strand.
AGGGTTTTCCGAAGCCGAACTCCGAGCCTTGCGCCAGGAAGCCTCGGGGGCCGGAGAAGCGCTCGTAGTACTTCGCCTTGTTGTCGTTCCCCGCCGGCGTGCAGTCCACCACCACCGTCGATCGCTCCAGCGCCTCTTCGGTGGTGAAGGAGACTCGGTGACCGAGGCGGGCGAATTCGTCGCGGGCATGCTCGTCGACGACCAGCTTCGCTCCTCGGTTGATCAGGTGCTCCACCGTGGCCCGGTCGTTCGCTGCGGGGGTGCGCTTGTGGAAGGTGACCTCGTCGATGTTCCACTTTTCCTTGAAATCGGTGAACAACCCGATGAGCGGCTCCCCGATGGTCCCCGTTCCCACCACATGCACGATGTTTTTTCTGGCCAACGTTTTCTCCCGAAATCAGGGCGGGGATTGTAACAAGGGAGGGAAAGGAGAAACCAGAAACCAGAAACCAGAAACCAGAAACCAGAAACCAGAAACCAGAAACCAGAAACATCCTCCTCGGTCAGCTGGAGTGGATCATTGCGTGAGGGTACCGATCGTCATCCTGAGCCGCGCAGACGGCGAAGGATCTGCAATGACGAAACTGTCCCAGGCAAGGCTCTCGTGATTGCAGATCCTTCGCTTTCCGCCCGCCACCCACGCCGCTCAGGATGACGGTTGGGGGTTTCTTCACAGCCTCTGACTGAGGACCTGGCGCGATGCTCCAGTGAGTGGGAGATGAACGTGCGCTCCTTTGTTCTGAGCGAAGCGAACGTAGCGCCGGCGCTACGAAAGGCACCAGTTCCCCAGCATCGCGTCTCTTGATGAACCGTCCCCGGCGGCGTTTGGGAGACCGGCTGCCATCCTATTCGCTTGGCTCAGAACCGCGAAGGCACGTTTCTGGTTTCTGATTTCTGGTTTCGGGCTTGCTTCAGCCTTCCGGCCTTCCCGTGGCATCATCCCCGTCCCATGACGGTGAAGGGTGACGCGAACGAAAAGTTGATCGCCTCGAATAAGAAGGCTCTGCACGATTACTTCGTCCTCCAGAAGCTGGAGGCGGGCGTGGCGCTGACCGGCACCGAGGTCAAGTCGTTGCGCGATGGGACGGCGAACCTCAAGGACAGCTACGTCATCGTCAAGAACGACGAGGCCTTCATCCTGGGCATGCACATCTCCGCCTACACCCATGGCAACCGCGAAAACCACGATCCGGAGCGGACCCGCAAGCTTCTGCTCCACCGTCGGGAAATCGACAAGCTGCACGTTCAGCTCGTGGAGAAGGGGTTGACGATCGTTCCGCTGCGCCTGTATTTCAAG
>JBDSGC010000013.1:0-4244 GCA_039919215.1 Thermoanaerobaculia bacterium
AAAAGAGGTGACCCTCATCGACCTCTGGTACAACTCGGGAGCCGTCAGCGTGGGGCTCCGGGCGAACTCGGTGGTGAACGGTCAGCTGCAGAAACTCGATGAACTGCCGGCGATCTCGACAGGGAAAACTGCTCGCAGAGCTCTCACTGCTGGCGGAACCACCATCGGTTACGCCAGCATCGAGACGGAGGCCCGGCCCGAAGGAGGCCGGCACGTCTTCGTCGTGATCGACAACGATGAGAATCCTTCGATCGATCTGTCCAAGGTTGTCTGGGAGCTCTACACCTTTGGCTCGGGGAGAATCGATGGGTGGACCACCAAAGGTGTCTTCGATGAATTCAATCGGCCGTCGGACGGCTTCATCGGCGGAGACACCTCGATGACCGTGGGAATACCGGCGACCGCGAACAATGTGATCGCGGTTGGGGCGTACGTGACTCGCCCCTCATGGGTGGACGTTGACGGTCAGACCCGAGCCTACGATCCGCCGGTGGCCGTCGGCGCCATCTCGTCGTTCAGCAGCCTCGGCCCCACGCGCGACGGGCGCCGCCGGCCATCCATCTCGGCGCCGGGTCAGGCCATCGTGTCGACGCTCTCGAGCACGCCCGAGGAGAATACGCGCGAGACTTTCGCGCAGGGTGGCTCTTATCTGATCCAGCAGGGAACCAGCCAGGCCTCGCCGCATGTCGCCGGGCTCCTCGCGCTGATGTTGCAGGCGCGCAGCTCGCTGGGAGTCAGCGAGGCGTTGAGCATCCTGCAGGGGACAGCCAGAAAAGACGGCCATACGGGCGGCTCCGCGAACAACACGTTCGGGGACGGCAAGATCGACGCGCTTGCTGCGGTGCAGGCCATCGCTGGAACGGGAATCGTCACGCCCCCTCCCGGAAATGGGGCGGCCCTCCGGCTACTGAACGGGCGGTTCGAAATCACGCTCGCGGCGAAGGACACCGGCCGCTCGAACAAGAGCGGGAACGGCGTCCCCATCACGGAGCCGGGCAACAACTTGTTCGGCTACTTCAGCATCCCCGATCTCACCGGCGACGCGGGGAATCCCGAGGTTTTCATCAAGGTGCTGGACGTGGGCGGCGGGAAGTACTGGGTCTTCTACAGCGGCCTGACCGACCTGGAGTACACGCTGACGGTGCGAGACACGGCCACCGGCAAGTCGAAGGCCTACAAGAAGGCGGTCGGCTCGTTCTGCGGAGACGCCGACACCAATTTTTCGACATTCCCGGGCGGCACCATCACGGTTCTCTCGGTGGTCGAGAAGCCACTCCTGCAGATTTCGTCGAATGCGATGCCACTGGCCAGCATCCAAGCATCGCTGAGCGATCGACTGGGTGTGGCAGCCCAAGCGCGACCCACTGGTCTGAATACGGTCACTGAAGCCCGTGTGATTCATCCCAACGCCAACTGCACGAGCGCGCTGAATCTGTTCGCCTCGCGCTTCTCGTTGACGATGGCGGCGCAGGATCCTCGCAGCGGGGGGCTCGGCTGCGGTCTGGCGTTGCCGAAGGGCGACATCTTCGGTTACTACAGCATCCCCGACTTGACCTTCAACCCGTCCAATCCGGAGGTCTTCACCAAGATGCTGGACGCCCGCCAGTTCGACAACGGCAACTTCTGGATCTTCGTCGGAAGACTGACGGACTTTTCTGTCGCCTTGCGGGTCGATGACCGGCAGACGCAGAAGTCGTTCGTCACCGATCCGCCGATGCCGGGTGGAAACCTCTGCGGCGCGGTCTACGTTTTCAAACCGTAGGCGCGCGGAGTGAGCAGAGGAAAGGCCTGGCGCTCCAAGCGTCAGGCCTTTGCTTTTGCGGCGATGGTGAACCGAGGTGTCTACTGGAAGCGGACCCGCGCCAGCATCCGCTCCGCGGCCTCGTGCGGGTTGTCGCGCTTGTCGAGCACCTCATCGAGGAGCGCCTGGTACTCGTCGTTGGAGACCGCTCCGCCGATCAGCCTTCCGAAGAAGCGCTCCTTGATCATCGTCTCGATGCGGATGCGGACCCGCTCGCGATTCCGGCGGGTCAGCTCCCCGGAGGTCTGCAGATAGGTGAGGTGCGTGGCCATCGCGGCGTCGAGCTCCTCCACGCCCTGGCCTTTGGAAGCGACGGTCTTGACGATGGGTGGGATCCAGTCGCCGTGCTCTTCGACCAGAGACATCATCATGGTGATCTCGGTGACCGTCTTCTCCGCGCCTGGCCGGTCGGCCTTGTTGACTACGAAGACGTCGCCAATCTCCATGATCCCCGCCTTGATGGCCTGGATGTCGTCGCCCATGCCGGGAACGAGCACCACCACGTTGGTCTGCACGGTGCGGATGACTTCGACCTCGTCCTGGCCAACCCCGACGGTCTCCACGATCACCAGGTCGAAGCCGGCCGCGTCGAGCAGGTCGACCACGTCATTGGTGGCCCGGGCCAGGCCTCCCATGAACCCGCGCGTGGCCATCGATCGGATGAACACTCCGCGATCGGTGTAGAGGTCGGCCATGCGGATGCGGTCGCCCAGGATCGCTCCTCCGGTGAACGGCGAGGTGGGATCGACGGCGATGATGCCGACGCGTTTGCCCTGCTTCCGGTAGTGACGCGTGAGTGAGGCCACCAGCGTGGATTTGCCCGCGCCGGGCGAGCCGGTGATCCCGATGATGCGCGCCTTGCCTGTGGAGGGATAAAGGCGGGCCAGCATGCGTTCCACTTCGGGATCCTCGCGCTCCACGAGGGAGATCGCGCGGGCCAGTGCACGATAGCGCCCGGACAAAACGCTGCTGGTCAGTTCGTCGAGCTCGTTGCTCATGGCATGGCCGCGGCTCGTGCGAACCGCCTCCTGACAGGCGTTAGCGGCATCGGTTCAGACGTTGGCCAGGAGGCTGCGCGCGATCACCATCCGCTGGATTTCGCTGGTGCCCTCACCGATGGTGCAGAGTTTCACGTCGCGGTAAAACTTCTCCGCTGGGAAGTCCTTGATGAAGCCGTAGCCACCGAAGATCTGCACGCCTTTCTCCGTGGCCCGCACCGCGACTTCCGAGGCGTACAGCTTGGCCATGGCGGAAAATTGCGTGATGCGCTCTCCGGCGTCTTTGTGGACTGCAGCGCGGTAGCAGAGCAGCCTGGCCGCATCGGTTTCGGTGGCCATGTCCGCGAGCATGAACTGGATAGCCTGAAACTCTGAGATCGGTTGTCCGAAGGCGGTGCGCTGTTTGGCATAGTCGCGCGCCGCTTCATACGCACCGCGGGCGATGCCTACGGCCAGCGCGCCGATGGAGATGCGCCCACCGTCCAGAATCTTCATGGCGTCGATGAACCCGTAGCCGATCTTCCCGAGCATGTTGGATTCCGGGACCCGGCAGTCTTCCATGATCAGTTCCGCCGTATCGGAGACCCGCATCCCCAGCTTGTTCTCCTTCTTGCCGGGACGGATGCCCTTGCGATCCATCTCCACGGCGAAGGCGGTGATGCCGTGCTTCTGATCAGTGCGGTCGGTCACCACCAGCACCACCGAGATGTCGGCGTAGGTAGCGTTGGTGATGAAGTTCTTGGTGCCGTTGAGCACCCACTCGTTGCCGTCCTTCACTGCCGTGGTGATCATCCCGGAGGCGTCGCTGCCCGAACCTGGCTCGGTCAGTCCCCAGGCAGCGATCCACTCGCCGCTGGTCAGCTTCGGCAGCCACTTCTTCTTCTGCTCTTCGTTGCCCGCGAGGTAGATGTGTCCGGAGCCGAGGGAGTTGTGCGCGGCGATGCTGAGGGCGAAGCCGCTGTCGACCACCCCAAGCTCTTCGATGATGTTCGCGTAGTCGACATAGGACAGCCCGGCGCCGCCGTACTCTTCGGGGATGGTCACCCCGAGCAGGCCCAGCTCGCCCGCTTTCTTGAATTTGTCGACCGGGAAGTGTTGTGCCTCATCCCACTTCATGAGGTCGGGTTTGATCTCACTCTCGGCGAACTCGCGCACCATCTGCTTGATCTGCTGCTGTTCGTCGCTCAGGCGGAAATCCATGGACCGCTCCTCGGATCGGGATGACTACTGGGAAGATTGAGGCAGGCCGCCCGTACCATCGGATACGGGTCGGGGCGGGATTCTAGCGCGAGAGCGCCGCCCTCGCCAGAAAACGCTGCGTGACGAAGAGAGCTGAAAAGGTCGATGAGAAGAGTCGAACGGTGTTCATGCGCGCGAAGGCGCGCCTCACAGTCCAGCCCCCGGCTCTGCCGGGGGAAACCCGTTCGCGTTCGAGTTGCGGCCGC
>JBDSGC010000014.1:0-5718 GCA_039919215.1 Thermoanaerobaculia bacterium
GGCGGCAGAGGGGGCGCGCTGCCGACGAGGTGTCGCCGCTCCGCGGCTCGTAAACATGGCCGCTCGATTTCCCAGCGCTGACGCGCTGGGCTACGTAGATTTCGCCGCTCCGCGGCTACTTGAGCCGAGCAGACGGCGACGGATGTGAGATACGCAATCTTGAGTCCGATCCGTCCCGCAGCCAGCGACTACGTGCCGTATCCCGTCTCCAGCGCCTGATTCCGCCGCGCCAGGAACTCGCTGAGATCCCAGCTCTCGATCCAGGCATCGAGGTCGCCGCCCTTCTCCACGATCTCGCGGAACTGTGGACTGCCCACCAGTTGCTCGAGGGCGTGCTTTTCGTTCGGCTCCTCGTACTCGTAGGCGTCGTGGCGCCACTCGAAATCCTTCCAGAGATCGTGGATCACCTTTGTGCACCAGAGGCCCAGGCGGTAGGACTGCAGGGCTTCGCGGTCCGTGACGTGGAGTTGCACGCCGCCGCAGACTTTGCCGCCGTGTTTCTGGAAGGTGGGCTGAAAGAATTGCGGGCGGAAGCGGATGCCAGCCAGTCCGATCTCGTTCAGGCGGGAGGCCAGGACGAAGGGATCAACGTGGGGCGCGCCGAAGATCTCGAAGGGAATGGTGGTGCCGCGCCCTTCGCTGGCCATGGTCGCTTCGATGAGGCACATGCCGGGGTAGACGGCAGCGGTGGCGATGGTCGGCATGTTCGGCGACGGGGGGACCCAGGGCAGGTCGGTCTGATCCCACCACAGCCCGCGTGTCCATCCCGTCATGGGGATGACCTCGAGATCGCAGGCGTACTTCGGATGGAGATCGCGGTAGTAACGCGCCAGCTCGCCGATGGTCATGCCATGACGAGGCGCGATGTTGAACTGGCCGACGAAACTCATCCAGCGATCGCCTTCCTCGAACAGGTTGCCTTCCACGCCGCGGCCCCCGATGGGATTGGGACGATCGCAAACCACCACTTTGGTTCCGGTGGTTTTCGCCACCTCCATGCAATAGGCCATGGTGTTGGCGAAGGTGTAGAAGCGGGCGCCGACGTCCTGCAGATCGACTACCAGCACCTCGACATCCTGGAGATCCTTTGCTTTCGGCCAGAGCTGTTTCTTCTTCTGCTCCAGCTCACCCTTCCAGCTTTTCAAACCCTCCGGTGTGCGCTCTTTGGGCTGCTTCGGATAGTCGACATAGAGCGAGACGATTTCCTTGCCGGTCGCAGAATCGATCTCGGAGGTCGCGCCCTCCATGTCCTGCTTCACGCCCCAGAAGCCATGCTCCGGTCCGAAGATGCGAACGAATCGGTCGTCGCCGGCGATCTCGTGCACGACGTCGATGGCGCGGCGCAGGTCGTGGGTGACGGCAGCCTGATGGGAGAGCACGGCGACGCGCTTCGCCTGCAGCGGAGCAGGGTTGGCGGCAAGGTTTTCGATGCCCAGGACGACGGGGGTTGGTTTGGTCATGGATGGCGCTCCACGCGCTCTCCGGTGAGAAGCTCGAGCGCGTGGGGGATCAAGTGCAGGATCGCTTCCAGATTCTCGCGTGCTCCGCGAACGCTGCCGGGCAGGTTGAGCACCAGCGCGCTGCCGAGCGTCGCAGCCTGCGCGCGGGAAAGGGAGGCCATCGGAGTGGAGGCCAGCGATCGGGCTCGCATCAACTCACCGAACCCGGGGATCACGCGTTCACACACCCGCATGGTGGCTTCGGGTGTGACGTCGCGCGGCGCGATGCCGGTCCCGCCCGTGGTGACGATGAGCCGCACGCCGCTGGCTGCCGCATCCGAGATGGCGGCGGCGATCGCTGCTTCGTCGTCGGGCACGATCACCACCGTGGAGGTCTCGTATCCTTCCCGATTCAGGATCTCCACGACGGCGGGACCGGAGCGATCCTCGCGTTGACCCTGCGATGCAGCGTCCGAGCAGGTGATCACTTGCGCGCCAGTCATCGGGGTATTGTAAGTTGCCACTGGCGATCCTCCGGCGGCGTCACCATCCATGCTGCGATCCGACTTCTCGTACGTACTTCCGCCCGAGCTCATCGCGCAACAGCCGCGTGCGCGAGGAGCCTCGCGAATGATGGTGGTCTCGCCGGGCGACGGGCCGCCTGTCTTCGAGCACCAGCGCTTCGCCAGCATCGCGCAGTTTCTCGATCCCTCCGATCTGCTGGTGGTGAATGACACGCGGGTGATCCCGGCGCGCCTTTACGCAATGCCAAAGGGATCGATGACCCGTCGCATCGAGCTGCTTCTGACGCGTCAGCTGGACGGCGAAACCTGGGAGGCCTGGTGCAAGCCGGCCAAGCGGGTCAAGGCGGGCGACGAGCTGCAGTTCTCCGATCGCCTGTCGGCGCGGGTCATGAAAAAAACGGAAGGGACGGTGACCGTCCGATTCCTCGGCGATCTCGACGAGATCGATCGAATCGGAGTGATGCCGCTGCCCCCCTACATCGCGCGGGAGCAACCGCAGGACAGCGATCGAGAGTCCTACCAGACTGTGTACGCCGCGGAGCGGGGAGCGATCGCCGCTCCCACGGCCGGCCTGCACTTTACCCAGGCGGTGCTGGACGAAATCTCGGCGCGAGGCGTGGAGATCGTTCGGATCACGCTGCACGTCGGGATCGGAACGTTCAAGCCGGTCCAGGTGGACGACGTGCGCGATCACCGGATGGACATCGAACGCTACGAGATCAGCGAAGCTGCGGCAGCGAGCCTGAACCGGGCCCGGGCGGAAGGTCGCAAGGTCGTTGCGGTGGGCACAACCTCGGTGCGCACACTGGAGAGCGCCATCGATCCAGCGGGACGCTTTTCGCCCGGTCGCGGCGAGACCGCGATCTTCATCACGCCCGGATTCGAGTTCCGCGCCGTCGATCGGATGCTGACCAACTTTCACCTGCCGGAGTCGACGCTCATCATGCTAGTGTCCGCCTTCGCCGGACCCCGAACCATTCGCGCTGCTTACGACGAAGCGATCCGCGACCGGTACCAGTTTTACAGCTACGGCGACTGCATGCTCCTTCGCAACCGCGGCCCCTGGTGACCGCCCTCTGATCGAAGTCCGATCTCCGTACCTGTCCGAGCGGACCGAAAAGGAACCGATGAAACGTCAAGCCATCCACCTGCTCGCCCTGGCCTTCCTCCTCCTCCCGAACGTGGGCATGGCGCAGACGCCGCCTCCCTCTCCCCCCGCCGAAGGCAAGAAGGTCGAACCGAAGAAACCGGAGAAGGCGGAGCAGGAGCCGCGACCGCTCCAGCAGGAGGAGCAGAAGCAGCAGTCGCAGCGTAAGGACGCGCTTCCCGTTCCACCACCCGTTGTTGCGAATCCACCTTCGCCCGATCCGATCCACGCCGAAGGCGCCAGCGAGAAGAAGGAATCCAAGTGGGACGTGGCCAACCCGCCCGGGCCTCATTCCGACGTGCCGCTCGACGTCACGCAGGGCACCTGGATGTCCCTCGACGTCAGCCCGGACGGGAAAGAGATCGCCTTCGATCTTCTGGGCGATCTCTACACCATTCCCATCGGCGGCGGCGAGGCGAAGGAGTTGACCCGAGGTGTTGCCTGGGACATGCAGCCGCGCTACAGCCCTGACGGAAAGTGGATCGCCTTCACCAGCGATCGCGCCGGCGGCGACAACATCTGGACCGTTCGTGGCGATGGCTCCGATCCGAAGCAGGTCACCAAAGAAACCTTTCGCCTTGTGAATCAGCCGTCCTGGTCGCCGGACAGCCAGTTCCTCGTCGTTCGCAAGCACTTCACCGCGGAGCGATCCCTCGGTGCCGGCGAGATGTGGCTGTACCACCGCGGTGGCGGCGACGGACTGCAGATGACCAAGAAGCGGACCGACCAGAAGGACAGCGGCGAGCCGGCGTTCTCGCCGGACGGCCGCTATCTTTACTTCAGCGATGACACCACCTCGGGCTCGATCTTTCAGTACAACAAGGATCCCAACGGCCAGATCTATGTGATCCAGCGCCTCGACCGGCAGACCGGAGAGATCGAAGCCTTCGTCAATGGACCAGGCGGCTCGGTCCGGCCGACGCCATCACCGGACGGCAAGTCCCTGGCGTTCGTGCGGCGGGTCCGCTACAAGTCGACGCTGTTCGTTCTCGACCTCGAGTCGGGGAAAGAGACCCCACTGTTCGACGGTCTCGATCGCGACTTACAGGAGACGTGGGCCATTCACGGCGTCTATCCCTCCATGGCCTGGACTCCCGACAATCGGTCGATCGTTTTCTGGGCGGGTGGTCACATCCAGCGCGTCGATGCGGCTACCAGGCAGGTCAGCACCATCCCGTTCCACGTGCGCTCGACCCGGCAGGTCACCGAGGCGGTGCGGTCGCCGATTGCGGTGGCGCCGTCGGAGTTCCCAGTGAAGATGCTGCGCTGGGTTACGGTATCGCCCCGAGGCAACCAGGTCCTGTATCAGGCCCTGGGATACCTGTACGTTCGCGAGCTTCCGGACGGGATGCCACGTCGCCTGACGAAACAGACCGACGCGTTCGAGTTCTATCCGGCCTGGTCGCGGGACGGCCGGTCGATCGTGTACACGACGTGGAGCGACCGCAACTTCGGAACGATTCGCATCGCGCCCGCGACTGGCGGAGAAGGGCGGGTGGTCACCGAAAAGCCAGGCGATTATCTGGAGCCGGCGTTTTCTCCCGACGGCACGAAAGTGGTCTACCGCACCAGCAGCGACGGCTACCTGCGCTCCGCTGTGTGGGCGCGCGAAGCCGGAATCTTCGTGGTGCCTTCCAGCGGCGGTCCTTCGAAACTGGTCACCAGGAAAGGAGCATCGCCTCATTTCGGCGCTTCGAACGACCGCGTTTTCTTCATGACCTTTGAAGATGAGGGCAAGCGCGCGCTGCGCAGCGTCGCCCTCGATCGCACCGACGAGCGCACCCATCTCATGTCCGCGTTCGCCACGGAGATCCTGGTCTCACCGGACGAGAAGTGGGTGGCCTTTCGCGAGAAGTTCAATGCCTACGTTGCGCCGTTCGTGGTCACCGGCAAGACCATCGACATCGGCCCGGAAGCGAAGTCGCTGCCTCAGGCAAAGGTGAGCAAAGAGGCGGGAGAGTCGCTGCATTGGTCGGGCGACGCGTCGCGTCTGTGGTGGTCGCTGGGGCCGGAGTTGTTCTCCCGCGACCTGAAGGACTCCTTCGCCTTCCTCTCCGGCGCTCCGGAGAAACTTCCCGACCCGCCGGCGACGGGCAGGAACATCGGGTTCACGCGGGCGTACGACGTACCCTCGGGACGCGTCGGGCTCAGCGGCGCGCGGATCATCACAGCGCGCGGTGATGAGGTCATCGCCGACGGCGTAGTGGTGGTGGATGGAAATCGCATTGTGTCGGTGGGCCCTCGTTGCGGTGCCCCGTCATCGGGAACGTGCGTGCAGATCCCCACCGGAGTGACCACGCTGGACGTCACCGGGAAGACGATCATGCCGGGCCTCATCGACGCCCACTGGCACGGAGCGATGGGTTCGGACCAGATCACGCCGCAGCAGAGCTGGGTGAATTTCGCGGCGCTTGGCTTCGGCGTGACCACCATCCACGATCCTTCGAACGATACCGGCGAGATTTTCGCTGCGAGCGAGCTAGCCAAAGCCGGGCTGATCGTCGGGCCGCGCATCTTTTCTACCGGGACCATCCTCTACGGCGCGAAGGCCCCGTTCAAGGTCGACATCAGCAGCCTGGAGGACGCGTTGTTCCACCTGCGGCGGATG
>JBDSGC010000015.1:0-3064 GCA_039919215.1 Thermoanaerobaculia bacterium
GGTTCCGATCAGCCGTTAGGATCCTGCCGGCGCCGCGAAGCGCCTCGGTCTCTGCCGGGTCCACGCTGTTGTCAACGATCACCACTTGCAGCGGAGCGGAGTGCGCAGCCTGCGCGGTGGCGATGGCGTCCAGTGCCAGTCGCGCCGAGCGATAGTTGACGACGAGAAGGGAGCAGCTCTGCATCAACGCTCGACGGCGGCGGTCTCCGCGAGAGCCGCGACCCACCGATGATCGACAGAAATCAGTCCCACTTCGTACCGTTCTCCCCGGATTGAAAACGCCGGCCGGATGTCGCGGCGATCAAACACGGAAACGGCAGTTTCGTCGCCGGCGAACGCGATGATTGAATAGTCGCCACGATTGAGAGGAACATCGTGAAGCTGAACCACCAGCTCGTACTCGTTCCGGCCCGTCAGCGGCGCCACCCCGTCGCCGTGCGTTCCCACGGCAAAGCACTGCAGGTCATCGGCGGAGCGATGCACCCCGATGATGACGTGAATCGGCTGCCACGCGTGCTCAGAGTCGATTCTGAGTCGCACGTGAATGTCCTCGCCCCTCTCAAAGACATCGCGGGGAGCACCGCTCCGATCGCACACCACGATCTCTCGAAAGCGGACCGGGGTCAGCGCCCTCTCCGCCTCCGCCTCCCCCTCGCTGGCTGGACGATCACGATCGCGCTGCAGGAGAAAGGTCTCGTATTCGTGAACGACATCGAGCGAGGGCCCGTAGCGCATCATTCGTCCACGATCGAGCCATAGGGCCCGGCGGCAGATCGAACTGACGTGGTAGAGCGCGTGCGAACAGAACAGGATTGTCTTCCCCTGCTCCTGAAACTCTCGAATTTTGTCCACGCACTTTTTCTGGAAGTGGCCATCGCCGACGGCGAGCGCTTCGTCGATGATCAGGATCGACGGATTGGCGTTGACGGCGACTGAGAACGCCAGACGCATGTACATCCCTGAGGAGTAAGTCTTCACAGGCCGATCCAGAAAATCCCCGAGCTCCGAGAACTCCAGGATCGCCGGAAGCCTCTCCCGCAATTCCGCCGATGTGAGTCCGAGGATGGTGGCGTTGAGCGACGCGTTATCCCGGCCCGTAAACTCAGGATGAAAACCAGTTCCCAGCTCCAGAATCGAGGCGATCGTCCCCTCGGTATGCAACGTTCCGCTCGTCTGTCTGGTGACGTTGCAGAGCAACTTCAGGAGCGTGCTCTTGCCCGCTCCGTTCTGCCCGATGATCCCGATGGTTTCGCCGCGCTCAACCTCGAATGAGACGTCATCGAGAGCTGGAAAGACCGTGTGCCGGTTTCGGCCGGTGATCGTCTCCAACAGCCGATCGATAGGACGCGGATAAACGTCATATTGCTTGGTCAGCCTCTCAGCGCGAACGGCGATGTCCATCAATCGTATTGTATGGTTCGCGCTTCCGGTTCATCGCCTGCGGGCAAAAACAAATGTGGCGGGCCGAAGCCCGCCACATTTGCATCAAACCATTCGAGTAGACGGAATCAGTGGCGTCCGGCCCGGCGGCGTGGAGTGACGACCGGCGGCGTCGGAGTGACGGGTGCACCGCCCCCAGCAACCTTGACCTTCTGCTTGATCTGAATGCTGCCAGAACTGTTGGTGACCGTAAGGATCATGTCGTACGTTCCGGCACCGGTGGCGTACTTGTGCGTGGTCAGCGGACCGCTGCCGTGTGCCGTCTTGTCGCCGTAGTCCCAATCGTAGCTGTGGGAGCCGCAGCCGAAGGTGTACCCGCCATTCGGATACGCCTTGAAGCCAATCTCTTCATCTGCGCCGCAGTCCCCGAAGCTCGAAGTGCAGCCGGTGACCGGGCCGGTGTATCCGACGTACGCGTTGTCCGTGGTCATCGGTGGGCAGGAGCCATTGAAGACAGCCACATGCACCGGCTGAGTGAGCGAGACCGATGAACCAGTCGGATTGCCGATGGTGACAGTTACCGTGTAGTCGCCGGCGGCCGCGAATGCATGCTGCGGTGATTGCGAGCTCGAAGTGAAACCGTCGCTGGTGCGCCATGCGTAGGTGTGAGTCCCGCAGGTCAGCGGGTATCCGGCAGACTGAACGCTGAAGCCGAGGGACTCGCCCGAGGCGCAGGTTCCACCCGGCTTGCATCCGGCCGACTGCGCGCTATAGCCGAGCGAGACATTCGTCGGGTTCAACGCTGGGCAAGTGGTCACCGGAGGCGGCGGCGTGGTGACGGTTCCCACCTGCACCTTCTGAGTGATGGTGACCTGCTGATAGCCATTGAAGATGGTCACCGAGGCGCTGTAGTTGCCAGCCGCGGCGTAGGAGTGGGCGGGCGGGATCTGTCCCGTGCCGGTGGTGTTGTCACCAAAGTTCCATGTGAACGTGTGGTCGGCGCAACCGAAGTTGTACCCGTTCTGGGAGTAAGCATGGAAGTTGACCGGCTCGCTAGGGGTGCAGTTGCCGTTCGATGAAGTGCAGCCCGAGGAGGCGCCGTTGTAACCGATGTAGGCGTTCGTTGTGGAGAACGCTCCGCACGGGCTGCCGCCGCCAGGGTTCGGAGTGGGGGTCGGCGTCGGCGTAGGGGTCGGGGTCGGAGTGGGGGTCGGAGGCGGCGGGCTGTTGCCCACCAGAACACTCGCGGTCAGATCCTTCGGGTTTCCACCGTTGTCGATGTGCACAGTGACGGTGTAGGTGCCGTTCGCTGCGAACGCGTGAGTCGGCGCTGACGCGGTTGACTGAGTGTTGTCTCCGAAGTTCCACGCGAACTTGTCGCATTCCTTGTTGGGATAAACGCGGAAGTTCACCGTCTCACCCGAAGTGCAGGCCGCGAAGGGATTTGAACAATACGAAGACACCCCCTGCCATTGAATGGACGGTGAGTCAGAGCTGCCACAGGCACTCGGAGCCAACGCGATCGTAGCGGGCAGCGTCTGCGAGCCGAGAGCATTGCTCACCGTCACGCTGACCGAGTAGGTCCCCGGCACCACGATGGCCGGGCTGAACGTTGCGAACTGCGTTCCGGCGCCTGCCAGTCCATTCACAGCTGAGGGTCCGCTGACCGTCCAGCTGTAGTTCC
>JBDSGC010000016.1:0-4469 GCA_039919215.1 Thermoanaerobaculia bacterium
TACAAGCGCAACTACATCGAGGGGCTCTTTCTGAGCTCGGCAATCTTCGGCTCGCCCGACGTGACGATGGAGGCGCTCATCCGTGTGGCGCGATCGCTCCGCCAGGAGCACCGCTTCGGCGGCTACATCCACCTCAAAGTCATTCCCGGCGCAACGCCGGAGCTTCTGCGGGAAGCGGGCCGGTGGGCCGACCGGCTGAGCGCCAATGTGGAACTGCCGACACAGAGAGATCTCGATGCCCTGGCGCCCGAGAAGACGATGGTGGAGATCGAGGAGACGATGGGGGAAATCCGCAAGGGAGTGGATGAGGCGAAGCTCGACCGCCGTGCACCGAAATTTGCTCCCGCCGGGCAGACCACGCAGATGGTTGTCGGCGCCACCTCCGCTCCCGACTCCGAGATTCTGGCGACGGCTTCGTCGCTCTACAAATCGCAGGGGCTGCGCAGGATCTACTACTCGGCGTTCAGTCCCTTTCCCAAATCGGATTTCCGATTGCCGGTCGAGGCGCCCCCGCTGGTCCGCGAACATCGTCTGTATCAAGCCGACTGGCTGATGCGCTTTTATGGTTTCGAAGCCTCCGAACTGACGACGGACTCCCAACAGAACCAGGAGCTCGATCGCGATCCGAAGCTTTCGTGGGCATTGCGCAATCGCGCCTTTTTTCCGATCGACGTCAACCGGGCGACTCGCGAGGCGCTGTTGCGGATTCCGGGCGTCGGCTATCGAAACGTCAAAGCCATCCTCAGTGCACGACGTCATCGCAAGTTGAGTCTGGACGATCTGACCAAACTCCGCGTCGTGATCCGTCGCGCGCGTCCTTTTCTGATCACGGCCGATCACAGCCCTGCGGTGCGCATTCTCGACAGCACCTCGCTGGCCGCCAGCTTGCCCTCCACGCAGATGACGCTTTTTGGTGCGTTGCCGTCGGTTTTGAGCGGAGAGTTGTGAAGCGGGTTCGCATCGAGCCGCAGTTCGACTCCTGGCGGGAGGCGGCGCGCGCGCTCCTCTCCGAGGGCGTGGATCATCGCGACGTCGTCTTCGACGCGGGAGAGAGTCCGCTCCTGCCCGGGATGCTGGTCGAGTGGAGGCCGGGCGCGTCGCGTCCCCTTTCCCTGCCGCGCCGTTTCGTAAACATCGCCCGCCTGGTGGCGGCACATCGCGATCCGGAGCGGTGGTCGCTGCTCTACCGCGGTGCCTGGCGGTTGCTCCACCAGTCGCGTTCCCTGCTGGAGATGACCGTCGATGACGATGTCCTCCTCCTCAAGGCTCGGGAGCACGACGTGCGGAGGGACATTCACAAGATGCACGCCTTCGTCCGTTTTCAAAAAAGCGACGACGATCACTTCGTGGCCTTTTACCGCCCCGATCACGCCATCGTCCCGCTGGCCTCCCCGTTCTTTCGCGACCGCTTCCCTTCGATGCGCTGGTCGATCCTCACGCCCGATCTCTCGGCGCAATGGGACGGAACGTTGCTCACCTACACGGCGGGCGCAGATTTTCCTCCTTCTGCCAGCGCAGACCAGCTGGAGGCGCTCTGGCGCACGTATTACCGATCGATCTTCAATCCGGCGCGCATCAATCTGACGGCGATGAAGAATGAGATGCCGTCGCGCTTCTGGAAGGGAATGCCCGAGACGCGAGATCTTTCCCGACTGGTGCAGACCGCGGCAGCGCGGGTCTCAGGGATGAGCGGTGACGCCGTTCCCTCCGCCGCGCCGTTTGTGCCGCGCCATGCGTCGCTCGCCGAGCAGCGGGAAGCGGCCGCCTCTTGTGACGGCTGCGCCTTGCGCGCACCGGCCACGCAGGTCGTCTATGGCGAAGGGCCGGCAGACGCGCGCGTGGTCATGGTCGGCGAACAGCCCGGCGATGTCGAGGATCGTTCCGGCCGCCCGTTCACCGGACCGGCGGGGGAGGTCTTCGATCGCGCGCTGGCCGAAGCGGGCATCGATCGCCAGTCGCTCTATGTCACCAACGCAGTGAAACACTTCGCCTACATCGAGCGCGGGAAGCACCGGATCCATCGCACTCCGAAGACCATCGAGGTGACCGCATGCCGGCCCTGGCTGCACGCCGAGCTCGATGCCATTCGCCCAAAACTGATCGTCACCCTTGGTGCGACCGCTGCCCGCTCACTCCTCGGTGCGCAGTTCCGCCTGATGCAGGAGCGGGGACGTATGACCGCGGACCGGTCCGGTCGCGCCATCTTCCCCACCATTCATCCCTCCGCCGTCCTGCGGGCAGGAGACGAGGGTCCAGCCTACTTTGCCATGCTCGTCGCCGATCTCCGTGCGGTGGCGCAGCTGATGCGGAGCGACGGTCTCGGCGCATCCGCCGGCACTCTCTTCGGCTGAGCGAGAGGCGACTGTTGCGGCTCGTGGCCGGAGTGCTGACCACAAAAGGAAGCTGCGACCACATCGGTCGTCACAACTGCTCAGCAGTTTTTTTGCGGGACGAGGATGCACTCCGGTACGCGGCTTGCCTCGACTGAGCGGTGTGACGCAAATGTTCACACCCGACGGTCGCTACTTCGTCGTCCGCGGCAGACTCTGGCGCGCCTCGAACCCCGGATTGCCTGAGACCGCGCGCAAGCGGCTGGTGGCAGAGCTGATGGCGGCGCGCCGCGACGTGGCGAAGGCCCTCGGAGACGCTGACAAGCAGGCCGAGCGGACCGCCCGTGCGAGCGTGCATCGCGCCAAGGTGGATCTCGGTGAGCGGGGACCAGCGTGGTGGAGCGACGGTGCTCCCGATTTCAATCGCCGGCTCGTGCGCAACACCCCTTACGCCGACTGGTACTCAAGACAGCAGCAATGGGAGGAAGCGATCCTGCGGATGCTCTCGCAGCGAGAAGCGGGAAGGAGCATCTGCCCATCCGAGGTCGCTCGCGCCGGGAAGCCTGAGGGATGGCGCTCCTGCATGGAAGAAGTGCGTGATGCGGCGCGGCAACTCGCCCGGGCCGGGTCGGTCGAGCTCAAACAGAAAGGAAGAGTGGTCGATCCCGACTCGGAGCTCCGGGGGCCGATCCGGATCGCCCTTCCTGACTGACTTGAGCCATCCGCCCGACAGAGAGTTCCAATGTTGAGAACCAAGCTGCCGTGGCTCAACTTTTTGATTGTGATCATTCGATCCACGAAGCCAGGAGATGGGGTCGATCAGCAATACTGAACCGATCCTGCAGATCCTGGGCTTTGGGGCCGGTGAACCGACGAGCTTGTGATGGCCTGAAGGATCGGAACTCGGCACCGCAGATCCGCCCAGCTGGGCCGCGCGCCAGGCCCACCTCAGACTCAGCGGAACTCGATCCAGTCGCTGTTTCCGGGAACGCGGCTGGAAAAGTCGGTGGTCCGCTGATGCACCAGGATACGAACCCGGATGGGGCGCTTGAGCTCCGGGTTGGAGAATATGCGCGAGAGATCCTGAGTGATGGTGATCGTCCCGGTCGCGCTCTCCAGGTACGGCGGCCGAGGGGGCATGAGCGGCCCGTCACTGCGGTGGTCGACGGGAGCGCCAAAGGAGCGGCCGGGTGTTGTGCTCTCGAAGACGAAGTCCAGCCAGTAGGTCGAGGGCCGGAAGTCGCGGATGTCGTAATCGACAACTGCCCGAATGGTCATGGACGACGTCAGTTCGCTGAGGGCCGCGGGTGTGATCCTGCGCAGCGTCACCGTGGCGGTGGACATTCGGTCGACAGGCCGGCTGATGTCGCTGGTCAGGACTTCCCACGGCCCCACACCGGTCACCTGCAGTTCCGTCGCCTCGGGGAAGGAGAGATAGTGCATCACCCGCGACGGGTTGATGTAGAAGCTGCCGGTCCGATAGCGCGTCACGGGCCCCTGGCCGGCGATCGGTCCGAACCCGAGGTCGACGGCGCCGGCGAGGACGGTGACGCGCTCCGGGCGCGGGTGCCAATGCGGCGGCATCACTGAGCCAGCAGGGATCCGTATGCGGATCGTAAACATCCCGTCGCCGCGAGGGTTGCCTTCCAGGACGGACAGTTTCGATCCGGCGACCATGGGCGGCGGCGCATCCGTCCAGACCATGGACTCGGATGAGAAGCCGATCGGCGCCTCTGGCTTTGGTGGCATCGGCTGCGCGCGGACGTCGAGAGCGACAAGGAGCAAGGCAGCCAGAACGATCGTGCGCATGAGCCCATTCTATCGCCCGAAAACCGGGCAGAGCTCAGCGTGCAAACCGATAAGAGCGAAACGCTACGGAATGACCCCTCATCCGCCTTCGGCACCTTCTCCCCGTGTGCGGGGAGAAGGACACTCGATGAGGTCTTCCCTTTTCCGGGTAGTCCTTGCCGACCGCGGAGCTGCAGCTCTATTGGGCCGCTGCCAGCGTTTCCTCGATCCTGATTTCTGCCATCAGGGTCTTGGCGACGGGGCATCGCCGGGCGACGGTGAGCATGCGCTCGCGTTGCGCTTCGGTGAGGTCTCCCGTCAGTTTGATCACCACGGTAAAGCGGTGGATGT
>JBDSGC010000017.1:0-3776 GCA_039919215.1 Thermoanaerobaculia bacterium
CCCGGGCCATCGGCCAGCGCGCAACAGGGGCTGTCTTCATTTTTCCACATCCACCGCGCGAGGGCTCCTCAGACCGGCCATTCTGTTTCCTCCCTGCCACAAGTGGAGTAGCGTGTGACCGGCATCGACCTCGCAGCTACGGCCGTCGCAAACACCCTCGGAACTCGACCGCACATGAAAATCTACCTGGGGCAGCTCAATCCGACCGTAGGGGCGCTCACTGCGAACGTCGAGCTCATTCAGCGCGCTTATGCGGACGGAGTGAAGGCTGGCGCCGATGTGGTCATGGTGCCGGAACTGGCGGTGACCGGCTACCCTCCGCGCGATCTCCTCGATCGCGCCGTGTTCATCGACGCTACGGCCGCTGCCACCGCCACCCTGGTCGCGGGCACCGGCGAGACGGCGCTCATCTTCGGCACCGTCACCCGCACCGAATCGTGGTGCGGCAAGCCGCTGCACAATTCCGCGATCGTGGCCCGGAACGGCCGCGTCCTGCTCCAGCAGAACAAGTCGCTGCTGCCGACCTATGACGTTTTCGACGAGATGCGCTACTTCGAGCCGGGCCGCAGCGTGGGCGTGACCACCATCGCCGGAAGGAAAGTCGGCGTGGCCATCTGCGAGGACTTCTGGTTCAACGATGAAGTGCTGGACACGAAGATCTACTGCCGCAATCCCATCGACGAGCTGGCCCGACAGGGCGCAGAGGTCATCCTCAACATCTCGGCTTCCCCCTTCAACTCCGGCAAGCGCAGGGCTCGTTACGAGCTGTTCTCCGCCATCGCAACGCGTTACGACGTGCCGCTGGTGTACGTGAATCAGGTGGGCGGAAACGACGAGCTGCTCTTCGACGGGTCGTCCATCGTCATCGACGCGAAGGGGCAGACCATCTTCTGCGCTCCAGCCTTCGAGGAGTCCAGCGCGCTGGTGCACCTGGCGGGATCTCCGTGCGAATCGGTCCTGGCGATGGAGCAGGACGAGGAGATCGGTCGCGGGCTGATCATGGGCCTGCGCGACTACATTCGGAAGGTCGGCTTCCAGGACGTGGTCATCGGCCTGTCCGGCGGAATCGACTCTGCGGTCACTGCGGCCATCGCCGTCGACGCTCTGGGAGCCGAACACGTCACCGGCATGGCCATGCCCTCGAAGTTCTCATCGCAGGGTTCCCTCGACGACGCGCGGGCCCTGGCGGTGAATCTGGGCATCGCCTTCCAGGTCGTGCCCATCGACCCCATCTACCAGCCCTACGAGCGAGGGTTCGAGACGCTCTTCGGGAACACCACCTTCGACACAACGAACGAGAACGTGCAGGCACGTATCCGCGGAAACCTGCTGATGGCCTGGTCCAATCGGACCGGGGCCATGGTGGTGTCCACCGGGAACAAGTCGGAGCTCGCCGTCGGCTACTGCACGCTGTACGGCGACATGGCGGGCGGACTGGCGCTCCTGGGCGACGTGTACAAGACGATGATTTATCGCGTGGCCCACTGGCTCAATCGCGATGGGCAGCGCATTCCGCAATCCACGCTGACCAAACCGCCCTCCGCGGAGCTTCGCCCCAATCAAACCGATCAGGACACGCTTCCGCCTTACGAGATTCTCGACGGAATCCTCAAGCTCTACATCGAGGAATGGTTCGAAGTCGACGCCATCGTGGAGCGTGGATTCGATCGCGGCCTGGTCGAAAAAATCCTGCGCATCGTCGACACCAACGAATTCAAGCGGCGTCAGGGTGCGCCGACCATCCGCGTTTCGACTAAGGCGTTCGGCAGCGGCCGTCAGATGCCCATCGCCCAGCGCTGGCGCCGCGAGCCGGCCAGTCAGGTGCGTTGAGCGTGAAGGGCCCGGCCACGCTGAGCTGGGGGGCGGCGCGATGTGCGTTGGGCTTGATGGCACTGCCTCATCGAGCCCCCTCTCCCCGCCGCAGCGGGGAGAGGGTCCGCGAAGCGGGGGTGAGGGGTCTCTTTTTCGAGTCACCGCGCGACCCCTCATCCGGCCTTCGGCCACCTTCTCCCCGCTACGGCGGAGAGAAGGAACTCGATCGTGGGAGGCCACGTCCGGTCCTTGTCCGTCAGGCGAGCTCGCGCCGGCAGGATGCCGGCGGACCGGCCGGCAGGGATGCCGGCGCTACGAGATTCTGGCTCATCGCGCTGCTGCTCATCGTCGCCGTGGCCTGCTCGCGCACGAACATCCCGCGCCAGCAGTGGCAATCGATGCCCTCCGCAGAAAAAGTTCTGTACGTCCGGACCCTGATCGGACATCAGCAGGCGCGAGCGGCCAAGGGGGGGAACGATCGCCTCTTCACCGCGGCTCCGGAGGAGTATGTGAAGAGAATCGATGCGGCCTACGCGCAAGGAGATCAGCGCACAGCGGACGCGATCTTCGAAGACCTCGGCGTGCGCCGCTGACCGTCTCTACTTCAGTGCGTAGGGAATGCGCACGACGGGAGCGAGAAGGCGCGACGGATTGCTCGTCGCCGCGAGATAGTTCGAGGAACAGGTCAACTCCAGGTCCACGCCCAGTCCGAGTTGCCCCGTGGTTGCGCATCCCTTGGGACAATAAAAGAAAGGCGCCAGAACCCGAAGCACAGAAGAATGGGGCGGAACTGCCGACTTGCCGAAGCCGCCGTACTTGGTGGAGTACTCCACCTCGATCGGGAACGCGTTCGGATTGACCAGGAAAAGATTTATCGATCCGCCTTCTCCGCGAAAGGCCCGATCGATCCGCGAGCGTCCCGTGAGCCAGCCGCGTGCGATTTCAACCGTCTGCCAACGCAAATCCGCCTGACCTGTCCCAACGATTTCCGCGCGAACCTCGAGCGGCCTGTCCGACGCGATCACGGCCGCGCCCAGCAACAGCACCTCGGAATCTAGAACGATGAAGTTCGAGAGAGTTCGTGTTTCGTAGGGTGGGATCGTCAGCTCGAAGGTGGTCGGTCGACACCCAGCGCATGGCTCGCTCGTCAACGGGATGATGTCGGTCACGCGAACGCTGGCCGGAGAACTGCCGGCATTCCCCAAAGATAGAAACGAATCGTACGTGTAGCCCACTCCCTGCACGTGCTTTCCGTAGACCGGAATGATCCACTGCTCTTCACCACGGGCGGGAAGGGTCACGGCGGCGAGCATCAGTGCGAGCGCGGCAATTCTCATCCGTCTCCGGCCTGCCGAATTCTGATCTCCAACGCCTCGGCATCGTAGCGAACCGTCTCTGGCATTCGGCCTTTGATCCGCATCACTGTGCCGCCTGTTCCTGTTTCTCGCGCAATCGGGACATTTGGATGGTCAGGAACTCGTGGAGCGGGTCCTGCTGTTCGGGCGCCATCTGGGCGAAGGAGATCGCCGAGCGGAAGACGTACTCCGGTCCCTCGTCCCCTCTCCGCACCTGCACCAGCGAACGCAGGACCTGGCAGGGAATGTACATCCCGCCGAAACTCGGAAAGATCAGCGTACAAGACGCTCCCGCCTTGATGGGAGAGCGATGGATGACGGCGGCGCCGGTGAGGCTGAGATCGATCAGCTCTGCATTGATATCCGACAGCTGAACCGGAATCGAAGCGGTCTCGTACCGTTCGGAGCGACGTCGATCTTTTCCTGAGGCCACCTCGACATTCTGCCAGCAGCAGCGCGTGCGTGCCAGCCGAAAGGCGCCTCAGGGTTGTGAACAGCGTTGTGACCGTCATCCTGAGCTGGGGAACGGCGAAGGATCTGCAACGACACAACTACTCCCCGCAACATCCGAGTGATTGCAGATGCCCGCCACCCACGCCGCTTCTAATG
>JBDSGC010000018.1:0-4175 GCA_039919215.1 Thermoanaerobaculia bacterium
AGGTCGTAGACCACGTCGAAGCGCAGCAGCGTCTGGATGTGCCGGTTCACCACGGCGCGGGAGATGACGGCCGCAATGCGCGCGGTGTCGCCTTGGCGATGCTCGATCTTGTGCAGGGTGTCGCGGCGCCACTGCTGCGAATCGGGATGGGCGGCGTAGTAGGTGGCCATGCGAGCGTACAGATCCCAGCAGACGTAATCGAATGGGCGGCCCGAAGTCGCCGCGACGAGGCGCTCGATTTCCGGCAACCCTGCCGTGGTGAGGTCTTTGAGCTCTGGAATCTCCTGGCCCCCAACCTCGGCGAGATGTTCGAAGGCCACGACGACGTCGGCAACCTGCACGCCGGTATCGTCGATGTAGTTCTGCGTCTCCACGCGATCCCCGAGCCACTTGCTGCAGCGGACGTACGTATCGCCGAGGACCGCGTTGCGCAGGTGGCCGATGTGCGCTGCCTTGTTGGGGTTGATGTTGGTGTGTTCGACGATGACGCGCTCGCCCTCGGCCTTCGGCTTTGCCATCACGCTGCGGATGTGTGCGGCGGTGAACGCTCCTCGATCGAAGCGGAAGTTCAGGTAGCCGGCGCCCTCCACGGTCACCGAGGCGACGAAGGTGGGCAGAGTCATGCCGTCGATCAGACGGTCGGCGATCTCGCGCGGCTTTTTTTTGAGGGCCTTGGCCAGTTCCAGCGCCAGCGGCGTGGCCAGATCCCCCATGTTGATGCGGGGTGGCGGCTGCAGGATGACGCGGTCGATGGCGTGGCCGAAGAGGGTCAGCACCCGCGTCCGCAGCGTCTCCGCGAGTTGTTCGGTGATCTGTTCAAGAATCAAAGCATTCTCCAGGGGGCGGCAGCCGATCACTCGGCGGCGCAGTGCGACGTATCGTTCCACAACTTCAAGACCATGGCATCCCCGCGGCGCACGAACAGGCTCATCGACGCGTTGTCCTGAGCCAGATGCCGGGAGACCTCGATGGGCGCCTTGAGTAAAACGGTCGCCGCGATCCGAATGGCCGTTCCGTGCGAGACCACCACCACACGCCCCGACTCCGCGAAAAGAGATCCGAATGCGTGTTCCATCCTGCGGCGGACATCGTTGTGGGACTCGCCGCTCGGGCTGGGATGATCCGGATCCGCGATCCATCGCCGGTAGGACTGCTCTTCGTTGCGCCGCACGTCGGGAAATGACTGGCCTTCCCACTCGCCGTATCCCATCTCCCGGAGCTCGTCGACCTGTTTGATCTCCAGTCCCGTGGCTTGAGCGATGGCCCGCGCCGTGGTCAGGGCGCGCTGGAGTGGCGAGCTGATGATCGCGTCAGGGTGGAGGCTGGCGATGCGCAGGGCCAGCTGCCGCACCTGACGCTGCCCCCGTTCGGAAAGCGCGCTGTCGTTCCAACCCTGAGCGATTCCGGCGACGTTGTGGAGGGTCTCGCCGTGGCGGACCAGAATCAGCTCGTCGATCACTGGCTGATCACAGGTGCCGGAGAAGTGAGCAGGGACGCTCCGGTCATCGCCGGGGGCGGCGTGATGCCGAGAACGGCAAGGATAGTGGGAGAGACGTTCTGCAGTGCGCCGCCATCGCGAAGAGTGCCGAATCGTTTCTTCGCGTCGAACAGGATGAGCGGAACGGGGTTGCTTGTGTGCGCGGTGTGTGGCTGGTTGGTTGCCGGATCGAACATCAGCTCGCAGTTGCCGTGGTCGGCAGTGATCAGCGCGACGCCGTCGAGTCTCTCCACGGCAGCGAGGATGCGCTCGATGGCGGCCCCCGTGTCCCGGACCGCCTCCACCGCGGCCGTCATCACTCCGGTGTGGCCCACCATGTCGGGATTGGCGATGTTCATGATGACGACGTCGAATGCTCGCGATGCGATCTCGGCGACCACGCGATCGGTCAGTTCCGGCAGCGACATCTCCGGCTGCAGATCGTAGGTGGCCACCTTCGGGGAAGGAATCAGGATGCGTTCCTCGCCGGGCGATCTCGAATCCGACCCTCCGTTGAAGAAGAACGTGACGTGCGCGTACTTCTCGGTTTCGGCGATGCGCAGCTGCCTGAGCCCTGCCCGGGAAAGCACTTCGCCGAGATGATCGTGGATCTCTTCAGGCGGAAAGAGCACCGGGAGAGTCCAGTCCTCGCGATACCGATTCATGGTCAGCAGCGTGGCTCGCGGATGAGCGATGCGCGGGAAGCCCTGGAAGTCGTCATCCTTGAATGCGCTGACGATCTGGCGCATGCGGTCCGCGCGGAAATTGAAGAAGACCAGCGCATCGCCATCCTCCACACGTCCGTGGTGCGCGTCGTTTTCTGCGAGGACGGAGACGGGTTCGAGGAATTCATCGCTCACGCCCTGCTCGTATGCCCGTCGCAGGGTTGCCAGAGGATTCTTCGTCTCGGTGCCCACTCCGAGGGTCAACAGGTTGTAGCCGCGCTGAACGCGTTCCCAGCGCTGGTCGCGGTCCATGGGGAAATAGCGGCCCACCATCGTGGCCAGCCGGGCCCGAGGTTTTTCGCGAATGTGGGCGAGCAGGCGTCCAAGGTACTTTTCTGCCGATCGCGGCGGAGTGTCCCGCCCGTCGAGGATGGCATGCACGAGAACCTCGGAGGCCCCGAGCTCGATCGCGGCATCGATGAGGCCGTGAAGATGGTCCTGATGGGAGTGCACACCGCCGTCGGACAGCAGTCCGGCCAGATGGACCCGCCTGCCGCTTCCGATCGCCGAAGAGAGAATGGCGTTGGTTCCGAGCTGGCGCTGAGCGACGGCCTTGGAAATCCGCACAAGGTCCTGATCGACCACCCGCCCGGCGCCGATATTGAGATGCCCGACCTCGGAGTTTCCCATCTGCCCGGCGGGGAGCCCGACCTCCAGGCCGGACGCATCCAGTGTCGTCCAGCTGCAATCCCGGAACAGGCGTTCGAAAACAGGTGACGCCGCCTCGGCGATGGCGTTGGACTCAGGCTCCTTGCGGCAGCCGAAGCCATCGATGACGATCAGGATCAGGAATGGGGGAGGGGTCGCCACGGCGCGCGACGATATCAGAGAGAGAAACGGGAGGGAGTGAAGACAGGGTCGAAGAGAAGGCGGGGTCGCAGATCACGCCGCCCTGTTTCTAGTGCTGGTTTCTGCTGTCAGGTTTCTACGTTCTCAGGGAGCGGCCTGCTTCTCGCGCTTGAAGACCATGCCGATGTGATCGGTCGCGCCGGTCTTGAAATTGATCGAGGTGATGCTGACCAGTTCCCAGCCCTCGTCGCCGAGGCGGTTCAGCTCTTCGGCGCGTCGCGGATCCATGGAATAGTTCTCGGATCGCACGTTGATGATCTTGTACTCCCAGTTCTTCATGGGTCCGCCCCTCCCGTGATGCTGAATGGATAAGGCGGAAAGTGTAGCAGTTCTCGCAGAGAGAGGCGCCGGGCCGGCACGGCCGGCGGCGCTGGTTGCCCAAGGCTCCGCCAAGATCACGCTCCGGGGCGTCCTGCCGCGTAGGCTCCTAAGGGTCTGCCGCAGACTCCACTTCGGAACGCCATTGCACCGCGCCGGCAGGATCGTCGGTGATCACTCCGTCGCAGCCCGCGTCCCTCAGCTTCTCCCAATCGCTTCGTCGATTCGCGGTCCACGGCATCACGCGAATTCCGGCCTGGTGCAGCGAGCGCACCAGTGCCGCGTCGACGTAGTGGTGGTCGGGAAATACCCATGCCGCACCGAGTCGGAGGGCGTAGGAGGGTAGATCGATGATGGTTCCGGCCACGGTCAGCCCGAGATCGAAGGGCACCTTGCGGGCGCGCAACTCTGCGATGGCGGAATGGTCGAACGAGGCCACCACGATGCCCGGCCAGCGGCCGACGTGCTCGACGAGAAGCGCTTCCCAGCCTCTGCGCTTCACTTCCAGGATCATGGTAGTGCGCCCAGCGAAGGGAGCCAGCGCCGCGAGCGGATCGACGGTTATCCCCCGGCTGGCGAAGGCAGCGGCCGAAAGCGTTTCCGAGGCATCGGCGCCTGCGTCGTCGTCGTGATAGAGCACCGCCCTGCCGTCCGACAGCAGGCGCAGGTCGGTCTCGAAGCCATCGGCTCCCTCCTCCAGCGCGGCCTTGAAGGATGCCAGCGTATTTTCAGGAAAGCGCCGCGGCGAGCCGCGATGGCCGATGATGAGGAAGCTGGTCCGGGAAACGATCGTCATGGAATGTGCT
>JBDSGC010000019.1:0-3627 GCA_039919215.1 Thermoanaerobaculia bacterium
TGAGAAGAAGAAGTGTGGATGAGAGCAGGAGCCTGGATCGAGTCATCGCGCAGCAGCGACGAAGCACGTTTCGTTCCGGGCCGTCAGCAACTTGCGCTGTCCTTGAGATCGCTGAATGCCTCATCGCTCCGCTTCCGATTCCGCACGAGGATCGGCAGTCCGAAGGTTCATCGGAAACGAGGGCGCCCGCGATACCGTCGCCATCGCGTACCGCGAGCAGCGCACCAACCGGTGTGTCTGCATGGTGCCAATCAAGCGCGGGTCTCCCCCATCGACAACGCCCAAGCTGGGTCCCAATCAAAACTCTCTACCCAGCGCACCTCCTCGGCTCCCGAGCACGAAAAAAGCCTTGCTTGTGATCCGGTGTTGTAGTTAACTACCTCACCTAACGTGACTCGTGCGTCCTCGCCCCAGCGGGGATGCTCGAACGGGAGGGCGGGCGGAGTGATCGATCGGAACGAGCGCCTCCGCCTCTCTCGAAAGGGTTAGACGGAAGACAGGATGGAACGCGAATGGAACGACAGTCAGCCGATCTACCGCCAGCTTCGGGATCGCGTTGTGGCGTTGATCCTGGACGGGGTGCTCAAGGAGGGAGACCCGCTCCCCTCCGTGCGCACGGTGGCCGCCGAGTATCGCGTCAATCCCATCACGGTTCTGAAGGGCTACCAGCAGCTGGTCGACGAGAAGCTGGTGGAGACGAAGCGAGGCCGCGGGATGTTCATCAACGCCGGCGCGCGCAGCCTCCTGCTGGAGGGCGAGCGGCAGAAGTTCCTTGCCGAGCAGTGGCCGAGGATTGCCGCGACCATCCAGCGGCTGGGGCTGACGGCGGAAGAACTGCTGGATGCAGCCAGGGCCGCGCGGCCTTCGCCGGATTCAGAAGAAGAGGCGCGCTGACATGATGGCAACCATCGAAGCACGTGGCCTCCGCAAGGCCTTCGGCACCTCCATCGCGCTGGACGGCATCGATCTTCGCGTGGAAGAGGGCCGCATCCTGGGGATCATCGGTCCCAACGGCGCGGGCAAGAGCACGGCACTCCACGCCATGCTCGGCCTCACCCCCTACCAGGGCGACTTGAAGGTGTTAGGACGCGACCCCTGGACCGAGCGCGACGTCCTCGTGCGCGATGTGGCCTTCATCGCCGATGTGGCTCTGCTGCCGCGCTGGATCCGGGTCCGGCAGGCGCTCGACTACGTGGCCGGAGTACACCCCCGTTTCGATCGCGCCAAGGCCGAATGGTTTCTGGAGAAGACCAACATCAAGCGCGCCAGCAAGGTCCGGGAACTATCCAAAGGCATGGTGGCGCAGCTGCACCTCGCTCTGGTCATGGCCATCGACGCGAAGCTGCTCATCCTCGACGAGCCGACCCTCGGACTGGACATCCTGGTCCGCAAACGTTTCTACGACTCGCTGCTCAATGACTACTTTGACCGAAGCCGCACCATCGTGGTGACCACTCACCAGGTCGACGAGATCCAGGATGTCCTGACGGATTTCGTGTTCGTCAACGCCGGCCGCATCGTCCTGGAGAGCAGCATGGAGGCCTTCCAATCGCGCTACCTGGAAGTGATGGTCACTCCGGAGAATGTCGCGGCGGCCCGGGCGCTCCACCCCATCCAGGAGCGTCAGGTGTTCGGACGGAGCATTCTGCTGTTCGACTCCGCCGACCGTCAGCAACTTGCAGCACTGGGGGAAACTCGCACGCCGAGCATCGCCGATCTGTTCGTTGCGGTGATGGAGCCGTCCGTCAGCCAAGCACAAGGAGCGGCTCGATGAACCCTCCATCGGACAATGCAGTGCAGGATGCCACCGACACTCCCGTCGCGCCCCCGCGCATGGCGGAGACCCGGCCGCTGTACTGGTCGGTGCGCCGCGAGCTGTGGGAGAACCGTTCGGTCGTTCTGGCGCCGCTGATCGTGGCCGCGGTCGTGTTGTTCGGATCCTTCATCCACACCTTTGGTCTGCCGAAGAGGATTCGTGCGGCCCAGGCACTCGATCCGGCCAGGCTGCACGCCGTGGTCACCGCGATCTTCAACATGGCCCCCGCTCCGATCATGCTGGCCACGCTCCTGGTCGGGCTGTTCTATTCGCTCGATGCGCTGTACGGCGAACGCCGCGATCGCAGCGTTCTGTTCTGGAAATCGCTGCCGGTTTCGGATCGAACCACTGTGCTTTCCAAAGCCAGCGTTCCCCTGGGGGTCCTGCCGCTCATCGCACTCGCGCTCAGCGTGGTCACCCAGGTCCTGCTGCTGATGCTGGGCACCATGA
The DNA here is from genome assembly GCA_039919215.1 of Thermoanaerobaculia bacterium. Classification (GTDB taxonomy): domain Bacteria; phylum Acidobacteriota; class Thermoanaerobaculia; order Gp7-AA8; family Gp7-AA8; genus JBDSGC01. Next base: position 2,267 of record JBDSGC010000019.1, read on the forward strand.
TCCTGATGGGGAACGGGATGAGTCCGGCCATCCTCTGGCGCGAATTTTATTTCTTTCAGGGGCTGCTGATCATGATCTACGGCCTGACCGTGCACATCCTCTGGTTCGCGCCGATCTACGGCTGGCTGCTGCTGGTCTCTGCCTGGGCGAAGCGTACGCCGTTGCTCTGGGCGGTGTTCCCTCTTTTCGCGATCGGGCTCGTCGATCGAATCGTGTTCGGCAGTTCGCATGTCGCCGTTCTGCTGAAGTACCGCGTGATCGGCGCGATGACGGAGGCCTTCGCGATGTCGTCAAAGCACGGGAGCGATATCGACCGGCTGTCCCAACTCACCCCCGCAAGATTCCTGAGCGCCCCCGGTCTCTGGCTGGGGCTGGCGTTCGCCGCGGCATGCCTGGCCGCAGCCGTGCGCCTGCGCCGCTACCGGCAACCGATCTGATCCAGACGCGACCCTTCCGCATCCATTCACAGGAGTGACATGACGTACTCACCTGCTTTGCTCGTTCATATCTGCGCCGGGATCCTCGCCGTTGCCTCCGGATCGGCGGCATTGGCTGTCCGCAAGGGCTCCCCGCTCCACCGAAGGAGCGGAATCGTCTTCTCCGTTTCTATGCTGCTCATGGCGGGCGGAGGCGCGTACCTGGCGATGATGAAGGGCCAGCGATTCAACATCCTCGCCGGGACGTTCACGTTCTATCTGGTGGCCACGGGCTGGCTGACGGTCAGGCGGAAGGCGAATGAGACTGGTCGTCTCGAACGGGTTCTGCTGCTCCTGGCCCTGATTGCCGGAACGACCGGCTGGATCTTTGCCTGGCAGGATGCAGCCCGCGTTCTCAAGCCGGGAAAATTCGCACCGGCCTATTTCATCTTCGGGTTGATCGCCTTCTCCTCGGCCGCCGGGGACATTCGCATGCTGGTGCGCGGCGGTGTTTCCGGTGCGCAGCGCCTGCTCCGACATGTGTGGCGGATGGGCTTCGCCCTCTTCATCGCTGCCGGCTCCTTCTTCCTCGGAACGTCCAGCGATCCGGTCATGAAGAAACTCGGCCTGCGCGCCGTCCTGTTCACCGACCTTCGGGCCACCCATCTCCCGGAAGTACCGGTGGTCATCATCGTCCTGCTGACACTCTTCTGGGTGTTTCGCATCCGGTTCAGCAACACGTACAGAAAAGCAGCGCAGCAGGCCGGAGCAAATCCAACGTTCGGCTCCAGGCCTTCCATCCGAAGCAGCCCCGTTTCCGCGGTTCGACTCGACGGATTCAGCAACTCAATCAATTCCCACGCAACCGACGACATCGCGCGAAGGGAGAACCAGGAATGAGCACCTCTGTATGGACCGAGCATTCCGACCTCAGCTCCGCTGCGG
>JBDSGC010000020.1:0-6295 GCA_039919215.1 Thermoanaerobaculia bacterium
CTTGGGCAACCAGCGCCGCCGGCCGTGCCGGCCTAGCGGTTCAGGGCTGCTGCGATCGGTTGCCGTACCGTATCGGGATCCCGCAGGTACATGTTGTGATCGCCGCGAAGAAACAGGAGCTTCGCCCCCGTCTCGGCGGCGATCGTCTCCAGCCGGTCGCGGTCGGTAATGTGGTCTTCGGTCCCATGGAGAATGGTGATCGGGAGCGGAACGAGCGCACGCAACGTCTGCTCCATGTTCGATCGCAGCACGACGTTCTGCAGCGTGCGGTCGAAGGACTCCCACCGATGGAGCACCGCGTCCCTGGCCACCGCCGGAGGCACCTCGGGATCCAGTCGCGGCGCGAACTTGAACAGAAGCGGTCGGAAGGCGCAGACCACATCGCAGCTGGCACGCGCCCAGAAGCGCTGCACGGAGAACATCGCCGCCATCGGCGACATCTCTTTGATTCTCGATCGCCCCTCATTCTCGGAACGGAACATCGGCGCGTTCAGAACGATCAATGCGGAGACGTCGTCCCGGTAGCGGCGCGCATACTCCGCCGCCAGGATCGCCCCCATCGAATGCCCGACGATGGTGGCCCGCCGGCCGTGGACGACCGGCGCGACCGTGCGATGGATGGCGTCGAGATGTGCGGCAACATCATAGGAAGAGTCTGCCGGCCAGGGCGACTCTCCGAAGCCGAGAAGGTCGACGATGATGATCTGGTGGTTCGCTGCCAGCGTGAGAACCTGCGGCCCCCAGTAACGCCCGGAGCCGCGGAATCCGTGAAGGAAGATGACCGGAGGACCCGACCCGGCCACGGAGATGTGCAGGTGGTCGCCGAGGTTGCGAACGCGCCGGTTGTGGGTGAAGCGGGTGATGCGCGCGGTGATCTCCACTGCGGCGACGAGGGCAGCCAGAATTCCGAACACCATTCCCGCCCGTCGTGAAATCGTCCGCACCGTGCGGCTGTTTGCGCGATCAACCATGTCTTCCGCCCTCCTGCTGTTCGCTTTTTTCGTCCTCTGGTTCGTGCTCAATCGCTACGTCCTGCCGCGCTTCGGCATTGCCACGTGAATGGCCGACTCCTGCCGCGTGCCGGCAGAGCAGACCAGCACTCAGAGCGTGGTTGAAGAGACTTCGGAAGTGCCGCCATCGCGCCAGTCGTCCCGCTGAGCAACGAAAGGCAGGAGCTGGATCCGCCCGAAGGAAACGTCGGGAGGTTCGCGATAGGCCGGGACGCCGATGCGGATCGTTTCGTCGGGAACGTCGACGCGCAGCGTTCCATGCAGTGCGTCCCAGATCGAGAGGAGGCTGGACCAGTTGCTGTTGGTCTCCTCTCTCCGGTCTGAGTGATGGATGCCATGCATCCGCGGCGTGACGAACACGCGCATCAGCATCCGCTCGAACCTGACAGGGAGCCGCAGGTTGCCGTGATGAAAGAGGATCGATGCGAACAGAATCGTCTGCCACAGCCAGACCGAGAACGGCGTGGCGCCGATGAGGACAATCTGCAGCGCTCGATAGAACACCGACAGGGTGAGCTCACCGAAGTGAAAGCGCAGTGCGGTCGACGAGTCGAGATCGAGATCGACGTGATGGACCAGGTGAAAGCGCCACAGCACCGGCACCATGTGGCTCGCCCAATGCCACCACCAGAGCGTGTAGTCGAGCAGGACGATCGCCAGGATCACACTCCATGGGGAGGAAAGATGCAGCCAGTGCACGACGCCGAAATCGTGGCGAGCGGCCCACTTCGCCACCGGCACCAGCAGCGGCGCCTGGAGCAGCGTCAGGATGGCCAGGGAGATTCCGCCGGTTGAAAAATTGCGACTGGTGTGGCGCAGCTTCGGTTCCACCCGCGCGCGGAGGGGGCGCAGAAACTCGCCCATCAACATCAGCGTGAAGACGCTGAAGATCACCACGGGCGAGATCCAGACGGGAACATCGGCTTTCATGTGAGGAGCGGCTCCCGGCCGCTCAAGCCTTATACCCTCAGCGAAAGGGCGTCGATTCGCGGATGACCAGCTCGCGCTCGTCGAGGTCATGCACCTCTTCGGAGGATGAGAGGAAGCACTGGGGACAGCGCGGCTCCCCCGCCGGTCCACCGTCGGCGACCCCCGGCTCGAAGAGCGTTTCGCATTCGCGGCAGCGACGCAGGCTGGCAGTCTCACTCATCGGTCAGGTCTGGCGGCGAGGCGGTGCGATTCCCGTACCGCATCCGCCGATTTCCGCAATGCCTGCTGGTTCTGGATCAGGATGAAGCCGGCCACCGCGACCAGAAAAACGGCGAAGCTCCGTTTGAGCAGGGACTGCGAAACATATTGCACCATCGCCGAGCCGATGAAAACACCGGCGATGGCCAGCATGGTGAAGAGGGCGGTGAAGCGCCAGTCGATGGGCACCCGGCCAGCGTACGCGAGAAAGCCCGACGCCGAATTCAGAGCGATCACCAGGAGCGACGTGCCGGCGGCGCGCTTCATCGGAAGACCCCCGAACAGGACCAGTGCCGGAACGATTAGAAATCCCCCGCCGACACCCACCACGCCGGTCAGCAGTCCGACCACCGCCGCCGACGCGACGACCAGCGGCAGACGAACGGCGACGCCGTCAGAAGCCTCTTCGGTCGGGGAGCGAAACATGGATACGGCCGCTCCGAGCATGACCACCGCGAACAGCACGAGTTGGAACGTGTCGGAGACGTGGGCGGCCAGTCGTCCGCCGGCATACGATCCCGCCATCGACAGCAGACCGAAAATCACGGCGGTTCGATAGTCGACGTTCGAGACGCGCGCGTGCCGGAGCGCACCGACCAGGCTCGTCGTTCCGACCACCACGAGGCTGGCCGCGATGGCAGGCTTGGCGCCCATCCCCACGACGTAGAGCAGAATGGGCACCGCCAGAATGGAGCCGCCGCCGCCGAGCAGTCCGAGGGAAACACCGATCAGGACAGCGAGAAGAAGTCCGAGGATCTCCAATGGTTACCTGGAACAGTTCTGCGCCGGAAGAGTGGTCTTGCGTCCGACCGGTACCGGCTGAGCGCCGTTCCGGAGTGCCTGGACCATGGCCGGCACGTCACAGGAAGCGACGGCGTTGTGGGGCAGCCGGGAAAGCACCATGGCCATGGCGCAGGTATCGGTCACCCCGGCGAAGACGAGGCCACTCCCCACGAAGAGCGGCACGATGGCGAACCAGGGGTTGACCAGAAGCGCGAACAAGCCTCCGATGGCGCTGACGCCACCCGCGACAATGCGCACCTGGCGCTCCAGCGACATCCGTCTGGGGCCGAATCGCGCCGGCTTGCTCGCGGCGAGCCAGGCGTTCATTCCGCCGTCGAGAACGTGAAGCCGCGTCAGGCCGGAGCCGCGCAGAGCTTCTTCCGCTTTCCGGGCGCGATTGCCGGACTGACAGATGAGAACGAAATCGGTCTGCGGGTTCGTGGCGATCTCAGAGGCATGCTCGCCGAGCGCATCGAGCGGTACGTTGTACGCACCGGCGATGTGAGCGCTCTCGAATTCGCCCGGCGTGCGCACGTCGATGAGACGGATTTCGGTCCGCGAAGTGAGGAGCTCATCGAGCTCCCGCGGTTGAAGAACTGGGGCAAGACTCATCAATTTGTTTTCCTTTTTGTGATCGTCATTCAGCGTTCCGTCGAATAGCCGGCGCTCACCCATGCGGAAGTCCCGCCGGTGATGTTGTAGAGATCCTGGAAACCATGGCGCTGCAGAATGCTGGCGGCTGCAGCCGAGCGATATCCGCCCGCGCAGATGACCGCAGTCGGTTGATGGGGATCGAGCCCGGCAAGCCGGGTCTCCAGTTCCGGCAAGGGGACGTTTTTTGCGCCGGGCAGATGTCCCGATGAAAATTCGCCCGGAGCCCGCACATCGACGATCTGCAGTCGCTTGCCGTCCTCGTTGATCTGCGCATGAAGCTCATCGACCGAGATTTGCGGCGTCTGTTGGAGGTCCAGTCCCGCCGCGTTCCAGGCGAGGATTCCGCCTTCCAGATAGCCGGCTACGTTCTCCAGCCCCACGCGCGCCAGTCGCATCACTGCTTCATCAATCTCTTCTTTGCCGTCGGCAATGAGGATCAGCCGATCCGATGATTTCAGGAGGTTTCCGCTCCAAGGGGCGTAGTTCCCTTTCAATCCGATGTTCAGCGATCCCGGGATGTGCCCATTCGCGAAGGCAGTACTCTCCCGCACATCAAGAGCCACCGCTCCCTGCTGCAGCCGTAGCTGGACTTCCTGTGGGGTGAAGGCGTCGGCATGAAGCTCCGAGAGAAATCCTGCACCTCGGCGGTTGATCTCCGCGTCCCTCGAAAAATAGCCCGGCGCCGGAGGGAGGTCGCTGGTCATCAGCTTCATGAACGCATCCCGCGGCATCGGGCGCAGCGCGTAGTTCGTGCGCCGCTGCTCGCCGATGGTGGACGACCTCTCCTTCGAGATGTTGCGACCACAGGCCGAGCCGGCGCCGTGGGCCGGGTAGACCTCGACGGCGTCGTCGAGCTGCAGCAGCTTCCCGTGGAGTGAGTCGTACAGCATGCCGGCCATGTCCTCTGCGGTAAAGCCTTTGGACCCGACCAGATCCGGCCGGCCGACGTCACCGATGAACAGCGTGTCACCGGTGAGCACCTTCTGCGGTGCCTCCGGCGCTTCCCCATCGATGACCACCCACGAAATCCCCTCGGGGGTGTGCCCGGGCGTCTCCAGAGCCCGGAGGACGACCTGCCCGACCTGGAGCTCATCGCCGTCGCGGACCGCCCGGTGGGGAAACTCCGCGCCGGCCCGGGAGCCGAACACGATCTCCGCCCCGGTCTTCGCTGCCAGTTCACGGTGGCCGCTGACGAAATCGGCATGCAGGTGGGTTTCGATCACATAGCGGATGGTGAGACCGTTGGCCTTCGCCTCATCGATGTACTGCTGCACGTCGCGCTGCGGATCGACCACCACCGCTTCGGTTTCGGAACCGATGAGATAGGAAGCGTGGGCAAGACAACCGAGGTAGAACCGTTTGAAGACCATGTCATGCTCCTTTCACGACTGGCAGCTTTGAGGAGATCCATCGGAGAATGCCACCGTCGATATTGCGCACATCGAAGCCTGCATTTGAGAGTTGCTGCGCCGCGATCGTCGAACGGTTGCCGGAACGACAGAGAGTGAGCAGGGTGCGGGTTCCATCGAGCTCACCCGTTCGAGCGGCCAATTCTCCGAGGGGCACGAGGCGGGAGGGCTCCACATGGGTCTCGCGGTACTCGGCGGGCTGGCGAACGTCGATAATCTCGACCGCGTCTCCGCGCTGCAGCATCTCCAGTGCTTCCCGGGGTGTCACTTGTTTGAGCTTTGTCATGGATGACCGAAACCGCACCTCGCCTCTATCATATTCCAACATCGACATGTAGTAATCTGCGCCTTGGTCATCCAGACGACCTATGGGGATCGAAGCTGGAGCACATCCTCTAAATATGCCTGTATGGGCACATTGGCGAGTTGGCAGAATAGGCTGCGCGTCGCGGCGGTTCCATCGAGTATGAACAGGAAGCTTGAACTCAGTCCGGCGGCGATCTCCCTGGTGGCCGCGCGCTTCAAGGTCATGGGGGAGCCCTTTCGTCTACGCCTGCTTCAGGCGCTCGATCGGGGCGAGAAGAGTATCAGCGCTCTCGCCGAAGAGCTGGAGGCAAGCCAGCCGAGCGTGAGCAAGCACATCAAGATCCTCCACGATTCCGGTCTCATCGCCCGGCGTCAGGAGGGCAACACCGTATACTGTTCGATCGCTGATACCACGGTGTTCGAGCTCTGCGATGTGGTCTGCTCCAGCCTGCGCCAGAGAATCGCGCAGCAGAACCAGAGCCTCTCTCCCCGCCGCTCCGCCCGCCCGACGGTAGGCCGCCGTTGAAACGCGCCATCCTCGGCGTTCTCGCCTCATTCCTCACCATCGCCGCGCACGCCGCTGCCTCCATCGACACCCACGTGATCGTGCATGTCGTCGCCCTTGACGCCAAACTCATCGGATCGCATGTCGGCGGTGCGCGCGTCACCATTCGCGATGCAGATTCCGGCCGGCTGCTGGCCTCCGGCATTCAGAAGGGCGAGACCGGCGATACGAAGACCATCATGAAGGAACCGCGGGTCCGAGGAGTCTCCCTCTACTCCACCCCGGGCGCGGCCGCTTTCGAAACAACCCTGAAACTGAGCCGGCCCACACGCGTTCGCATCCGCGCCGAAGGGCCCCTCGGAAATGCCCAGGCCACCGCACAGGCCGAGACCACGCTGGTATTGCTTCCCGGCCGCGACCTCCGCGGCGACGGCATCGTG
>JBDSGC010000021.1:0-3828 GCA_039919215.1 Thermoanaerobaculia bacterium
TCAGACTCCGCGAGGTCGCGACAGGAATCGCCTCACGGATCGGGACACCGTTTCCGTCATTGAGGGTCGCGTAAATCACTGGCCAGAGCGGCTGTATCCATACCGACAGGAAGGTGGTGCCGTTGGACGCCACATCGGGGGCTACACCCGATCCCGCCGCATCCCATCGGAGCATTCCGACCGGATGTCCCGCGCCGCTCAGCGAGGCGGCGCTCAGAACGAGCGCTGAAATGAAGAGAGGAAGGAATCGCCTCGACAAGCTCATTTGAGTATGGTATTGCAGCATTTAATCGCGCTCAAGCAAGCTCTGCAAGCCGCTACAAACGCAAACGGCGCACCCGAAGGTGCGCCATGGCGGTGACAAGATAAGAGAGGTCTCTTATTTCGCCGGGGCGTTGCGCTTGACGGCGGCGGCCAGGCGCGACTTGTAGCGGTCGGCGGTGTTGCCTTTGATGATGCCCTTTTTCGCGGCCTTGTCGATCTCCGAGAAGCTGCTGCTCAGGATCTTGGGGTCCTGGGTGCCTTCTGCGATCGAGGCGCGGTTCTTCTTGAGGGTGGAACGCAGCTTGGACTTGCCTGCGCGGTTTCTCGTCTGTGCCTTTTCGGCCTGTCTCTGCTGTTTCTCGGCCGAGCGAGTATTCGCCATGAAATGCTCCTACCTTTTCTCTGTTTTCGCGACGGAAAGCCGCGGATTCTACTGCGTTAACACTCCGAGTTGCTTGAGGCGCTGGCGGGCCAGCGCTGCTTCCTGCGTCGTGGGGTGCTCGTGCACCACGTACTGCAACTGCACGATTCCCTGCGATTTCTCTCCCAGCGCGATGTGGGAGTAGCCCTTTTTCAGCAGGGCGCCGGCCACTTTCTCCGATTTCGGATAGGTGGTGACGACGGTGTCAAACTGCGGGATCGCCTCGCGATATTTCTTCTGGGAGAAAAGGCTTTCCCCGATCCAGTAGGCGGCGTTGTCCGCCAGATCGGAATTCGGGTTCCTGGTCATGAACTCCCGGAAGCCGGAAATGGCCAGGTCGTAGTTTGCCCGCTGGTAGTCGCGGTAGGCCATCTGGTAGATCTGCACCGGATCTTCGGTGGATCCCGCAGCGGGCGTGACGTTGACTTCGCGCATCGCCGGAGTGGAGGCGCTGCCGGGGGCTGCTCCCGGGATCGTGGGCGCAGCCGCAACGGCTCTCGCCGCGGCCTTCAGTTCTTCCACATCGCGCTGCGCCTGCGTGACCTGCTGGGCCATCTTGTCCAGGCGGTAATTGGTCTGCTCCACGCCGCCCTGGGTGTTGTTCATCTTCTCTTCGATGCTGTCGACCTTGGCCACCAGTGTGGCGTTGGACTTGAGCAGCGTCTGGGTCTGCTCGGCGATGCGCTGATTGACGCCCTGCACTTCTTCCTTGCTGGAGGCGGTCTTTTTGATCTGCGCCATCTGGTCCTGCAGATCAGAAATCTGGCTCTGCAGTTTCTGGACATCGGACGACGTCACGCATCCTGCGAGACTGAGCGCCGTCGCCGCGACCAGAGTGAATCGAACCGTGAAGGGAAAGGGCCTCATCGGATCACTTCCCGACCAGGACCAGGTGCGCGCGCCGGTTCTTGGCCCAGCTGGCCTCGGCGTGCCCTGCGTCGAAGGGGCGTTCCTCGCCATAGCTCACGGTGCGCATGCGGCTGGAGTCCACGCCGAGAGTGGCCAGAAAGTCTTTGACCGTGTTGGCCCGGCGATCTCCGAGAGCGAGGTTGTACTGCTCGGTCCCGCGTTCGTCGCAATGGCCTTCGATGAGCACGTTGTACTGCCCGTTCTTCTTGAGCCAGGTGGCCGAGGAGCTGAGAGCTGCTTGCGCGTCGGCGGAGATCGCTGCTTCGTCGTACCCGAAGAAGGCGTCCTGGATGTAACCGCGGGTCTGGACCATCCGATTCAGCTCTTCGACATCCGCGGGAAGGTTCTCGGTGGTCACTCTGGGGGTGGTGGTCTCCTGCACGAAGTCCTGCGTCGCCGTGGCCACGGTGGTGGTCGGCACGGTCATGTTGACGTCAGGAGGGGGCGTGGAGCTCACGGTGGTCGGTACCGTTTTGGGCGCCGGGGTCTTTTTCGAGCGGCAGGCGGGGACAAGGATGATCGCCGCCACCAACAGGCTGCCGAGGAATGCTTTCGATGCCTTACTCATTTCGTTTCAGCTCCTTATCGAGGCCGTTTCTGATGATAACAGACGCCGGTCCTCGCACTTTTTCGTTTGAGAAAATCAGGATGGTCAGCGTGGTGTCGGGGGCGTTTTCGGCTGCGAGTCATCACCCTTCTTCGACCAGTCGGGGTCCTTGTTCTCGCCGTCGAAGGTCAGCTGCAGCAGTTCGGTCCCATCTTCGCGCATCCGGTAGATCTGCCATTTGCCGCTGCGATCCGACTGGAAGCCGATCCATTTGCCGTCGGGAGACCAGGTAGGCTGCTCGTTCGACCCTTCGCCGGCGACGACGCGGCTGGCTCCGGTCGACGGATTGGCGATGCGGATCTGGAACCGCCCGTTGACGCGCGAGGTGTACGCCATCTGCTCGCCGTCCGGCGACCAGGTAGCATCATCGTTCCAGTCCCCCTCAAAGGAAATGCGCCGCACATTTGTCCCCTCTGCGTCCATCTGGTAGATCTGCGGCGTTCCGCTGCGACCCGACGTGAACGAAAGCTGCCGGCCGTTGGGGCTCCACTCCGGCGTCGACTCGATGGAGGAAGTGGTGGTCAGGCGTCGCAGATTGCTGCCGTCGTCGCCGATCAGGTAGATGTCGGGGTTGCCATGGAGCGACCCGACGAAGGCGATGTCATTGCTGATCGGCGAGAACGTCGCCGAAGTATTCAGCCCGAGGTTGCTGGGAATGCGGATGCGCCCGCCGCCGCGGCGGTTGATCACGTACATGTCGCTCGTTCCGCGTACGAATGAGGTGTAGACGAGACGATCGCTGTCGGCGGAGAAACTGGGAAGGATGGAGAGCCCCTTGTGCCGCGAGATCTGGCGCTGATTGGCGCCGTCCCAGTCCATGAGCCAGATCTCGAAGGCGCCGGTGCGGTTCGAGGCGAAGGCGAGGTCGGACTGAAAGATCCCCGGTTTGCCGTTGAACGTGCGCACCAGGTCGTTGGCCATCTTGTGGGCCATCTGCGGGAGTGCCGCGGCGGTTCCCCTATATCGCTGGCCGAACTGGAGCGCGCCGGTGGTGTCGATCACCCGTGCGTCGACCACGAAGTCCTGCTCATCCATGGCCATGGTGAGCTTGAGCACCAGTTGCGCGTTCGCCGCCTTGGCCAGATCGGCCGAGGCGGGGATGTTGGGCGGAATGGGAGCGATGGCGAAGACGCCGGAGTAGGCCAGGTCGCGCGTCAGCGGCGCGAAGAAAGGGCTGTTGATGGCCTCCAGTGTCAGCGTCGTCTCCGGGCGGGGCACGGCGATGCGGATGATCGTGGACGCTTTGGTGGGATCGATGGTGGTCTGGATCTGCGTCTGCGCGAAGAGGGGAGCGGTCGAGACCGTAGCGAACAGGATCGTGAGCAGGATGGATTTCATCGGAAGGTGAGATGCACTCCAAGAAAGGTGCCGTTGTAGCCGAACGGGAGTGGGGGGAGCGGCGACGACTCGAGGATGGCGCGTTTTGCGGCGCGGTCGAAGCCTTCGTTCCCGCTTGGAGTCTCCACGATCACGTCGCGCAATGAGCCGTCGCGGTCGATGGTGAAGCGAACGGTGGTGGTGCCGCTCCCACCCTGGGGACGGAACCAATGCGTGCCGATGAGGTTGCGCATCCGCTCGATGTAGACGGAGTAGGGGAAGTCACCACCCTCCAGCCCGGTGACCCCGG
>JBDSGC010000022.1:0-12654 GCA_039919215.1 Thermoanaerobaculia bacterium
TTCCAACCTGCCAGAAGACATTGCAGGGATTGGCAGTGCCCCCCACACTCGAGAGAACATTCGCGGTGAGCGAGGTGCCGACCGAGAAGACGAAGATGCCTGATCCGGTCGGATCATTGAGGGTCAGGATTCCACCGGCAGCCAGGTCGGCCGCGGCGGCGATCCGGTAGACGCCGGGTCCCAGGGTCAGCCCTGTGAGCTGAGGTCCCAGCGCCGTGGCCCCGGCACCCGTCCCTTGCGCGAACAGGTTGTTGTAGGCGGTGATCGCGTCGAGGTGCGCCTGCTGCACCACCGAATCGTTCGTGAAGTGAACGATGTAGGGCGCCATGGTGCTCGAAGGCGGAAAGTTCGTGATGCTGGCGGTAGGCGACGAACCAACGTCTCCGTTGATGCTGGTACCCACGCCGGTCGAGCCAGTGACGCCTGCCCCGCCCAGTGCTCCGAACTGGCGCACCGTTCCGAGAGGGGGCGCCGTTGCCTGGGCCATTGCCGGCACCACGCTGCAGAAAAATGCGGCGGCGATGGAGAGAGCCAAGAAAGGCGTCCGCCACGCTTGCGCTAGCCGCGATGGAACGCTCGGAGCGCCCGAAGTTTGAACGACATTCTCAATCACGAAGAGCACGCTGCGCTTTGGTGTTTTCATCTTGACCTTCCCTGGTGAGACTGTGGTGAGGAATCCTCACGATACCACTGGATTCTTTATGGAGAAGCTGTTTCCGTGCCGTTGATAGGACAACGCAGCGTGCAGGGTCATCGTCGAATTGCCGCCAACGCAACTCACTGCGACCGAATTGTGCCGAAACACAACGTTCGACTGTTAGGCCAGAGTCCTTGCATGTGTCGGTGGATTTGATTGATCAGTCTGCTCGCGTACTGTTCGCATCCGACTTCTCCGCGTAGCACTCGGTAACCGGTCACGCTCTCCATCGCTGCGAAGACTGACAAATCAAACCGGCTAAAATACCGGTCATGCGCGCACTCGCCAGTCCCGCCGCCTTTCTGCTGTTCGTTTCCTCGCTCATCGCCACTGCAGCTGGAGCGCAGTGGACTGCGATCGGCGATATGCCGGCTCCCTCACGACTGAACAACGCGCTGCGGTTCAAAAACGGGAGGGCAGAGGTGGCGGTGACCGCGCTCTCGCCGGAGGTGATCCGTGTTCGCATCACGCCCGGTACGGCCGGACGCGATCATTCCTATGCGGTGGTGAATCGCAGCCTAGGCGTGGCTGCGGCCACCTCCACAGTCGGCGCGAAGCGATCGGTCCTCTCCACCAGCTCTCTCCACGTATCGATCCAGCACGCGCCATTCCGATTGAGCTTCACCACTCGCGCCGGTCAGTCGCTAGCCGAGGACGATCCGCTGCGCGGGACGTCCCTCTCCGGATCGGGCATCCGCCTGTCCAAGAGGCTTCCCGACGACGAAAACATCTACGGCCTCGGCGAGAAGAACGGTCCCCTCAACAAGCGCGGCTGGAAGCTGGGCGGCTACAGCTTCACGATGTGGAACAGCGACACATTCGGATACGACTCCAGTACCGACCCGCTGTATGTCTCCGTCCCTTTCTACATGGCCATGCGTAAGGGCGTGGCTTACGGGATCTTCCTGGACAGCACCTTCCGCAGCAACTTCGACATCGGGCATCAGACCGCGGGCGTGCTCTCCTTCGGTGCTGACGGCGGCGCGCTGGACTACTACTTCATTTATGGCCCCGAGCCGAAGAAGGTGATCGAACGCTACACCGCACTCACCGGCCGCATGCCGCTTCCACCGCTGTGGTCCCTCGGATACCACCAGTGCCGCTACAGCTACTACCCGGAAACCAAAGTACGATCGATTGCCGAGAACTTCCGCTCCCGCCACATCCCCGCCGACACCATCTGGCTGGACATCCATTACCAGGATGCATACAAGCCGTTCACCTGGGACCGCAAACGTTTCCCCGACCCCGCCGGCCTGATCGGCGACTTGCGCAAGCAGGGCTTCCGCACCGTGACCATCGTCGATCCCCATCCGGCAAAGCAGACCGGTTACGCACCCTACGACAGCGGTCTGGCTGCCGATGCATTTGTGAAAAATCCCGATGGGTCGGTCTATGCAGCGCCGGTCTGGCCGTCCAGAGCCGAGGACGGCGATGCGCCCGACTGGTCGAAGCCCTCGAAGCTTCCCAGCGTCTTCCCTGATTTCAGCAAGCCCTCGGCGCGGTCCTGGTGGGGAGGACTGTACGCAGGGTTGCTGGATGCCGGTGTGGCCGGGATCTGGAACGACATGAACGAGCCGGCGGTCTTCGATTCGGCCTCAGGAACCATGCCGCTGGACGTCCGCCACGACAATGAGGGATCGCCCACGGATCATCGCGAGATCCACAACGTCTACGGAATGGAGATGACCCATTCGACCTACGAAGGTCTGCTGCGATTGCGGCCGGAGGAACGTCCCTTCATCCTTTCGCGCGCTTCCTTCGCCGGCGGCCAGCGTTACTCGGCGTTGTGGCCTGGGGACAACGTCAGCGACTGGACGGCCCTTCGCGCAAGCATTCCGACTCTTCTGGGGATGGGGCTGTCCGGATTTCCATTCGTCGGTGCCGACATCGGTGGGTTCGCCGACGCGCCCACTGCCGATCTCTTCACGCGGTGGTTGCAGGCGGGAGTGTTCTATCCATTCATGCGGACTCACAGCGCCTTCGGAACGCCTGATCAGGAGCCGTGGTCGTACGGCGCAGAGCACGAGGCGTGGAACCGGCGCGCCATCGAGCTGCGGTATCAACTTCTTCCGTCGCTCTATTCGGTGATGCGGGAGTCGGCGGAGAGCGGACTGCCGGCCATGCGGCCGCTGCTGCTCGAGTACCCCGAGGATGGGACGACGTATGGGATGGACGACCAGTTCCTGTTCGGATCGGATCTGCTGGTCGCACCGGTGTTGCGTGCGGAAGTCACCACGCGCGGGGTCTACCTTCCGCGCGGACCGTGGTACGACTTCTGGACCGGCGAACGCCAGGAAGGGGGGAAGTGGGTCACCCTGCCGGTGACGATGGCGTCGATCCCTCTCTTCGTGCGCGGCGGAGCATTCCTCTTCACGCAGCGGGTGGTGCAGCACACCGGCGAGATGCCGGGCCAGCCACTGGAGGTCACGCTCTTTCCCAACGGCTCTTCGGAGCGTTGGTTCTATGAGGACGAGGGAAACGGGTTTCAGTATCGGCAGGGCGCCTATGCACGGCGTCGCTTCTCTGCGCGACGGGAAGCCTCCGGAACCCGGGTCGAGATCGGATCGGCGGAAGGAAGCTACCGTCCTCAACCTCGTCCGATGATCCTCACCATTCGATCGCAGGCCGATGCCGCGAGTGTGTTTTTAGGGAATGTGGCACTCCCGCGTCTGAGCCCTTCCCAGTGGGAGACAGCGGAGAGCGGCTGGAGCACGCGCGAGGGGTCGGTCGTGGTCAGGATGCCCGATCGTTTCGAGCGCACGGAGATCCGGATCCTCGACGCAACTCATCCCTGAAACGGGATTGAGCGAGCGCTCACTTTACGCCGCGGCGAGCTGCAGAAACTGCGGCTGTGGCGCGACGACCTGGAGCCGTCCGTTTTCCAGCAGGCCATGCACTTCGAGATAGAAGTTCACGTCGCGCGGCGCGAGCGAGTACATCACCCGTCCGTCCCCTCGGCCGGCAGCATTGACGTAGGCGGTGCCGTCTTCGCGGACCAGCATCACGTCGCCGCTGAATGCCTCCGGCAGGCTGGCCACCAGATCGAGGAACTGAGTCGCTGTGGCCTGGCCGTCGAGGATGACCCGCTCGACATCCTGACCGAGCTCGGTGACCCCGCTGCGGAGCGCATGGCGCAACGTGTTGAAGGAGGGCACGGCGATGCAGCGGCTGGGGCACTGGACCGAGCGATCCCAGGTGCGGCTCGAGGTGGAGGCTGTGTGGATGAGGGTGATGCGGCGTGTGGAGGAGTTCATGGTGGTTTCTCCTGTTTGTCGCGATGCGTCTTAGTGAAGCAGGGAAGTGCCGATGGAGATGGCGAAGGCGCTGGAGCAGAGGAGGCTGACCACGCGCCAGCTCTGGCGTCCGCCGCGAAGGTCGAGGGTGGTCTGGGCAACGAAGGTTCGGATGGTGGTCATGGGTGGCGTCCTTAGTTGACTGACGTTTCGATGGCGGTGAGGGTGGTGGTGGGCGCCGCGTCGGCGTGTTCGGTGGGGAGGGAGACGGTGCGGGTCCCGAAGCCGTCGATGGGCCAGACATCAAGGGGAAGCTGTTTGCCTTCGACCTGGTAGTTGCTGGAATCACCATGACCAGCCAGCTCGATGGATCCCGCGGAAGGGACCGCGTACTGCTTGCCGGAGTAACGGAAGCTCGTTCCCACGGTGCCGACGAACTTGTAGGAGACGGTGCCGGCGTGGCAGGTGGCCTTGGGGGCCGGAGCGGGGTGGGCGAAGAGGGAGGCGATGACGATTGCGGCTTCGATGATCATGGTGACTTTCCTTAGTCCAAGATCAGAACCATGTTGGCATCATCATAGAATCAACGAGTTAGCGCGATTTATCGCGTAATCCACTTCGGAATGCAGACGGTGTGTGCGGATTTCGAACGCGTCCCCGGCCTTTCGGAACGCCGGCAAGGATGTCGGCGCTCCGAAAGGCTTAGAGGGCTGGCGGCGGTAGTTGACAAACAAAAACGCCGGCCCGAAGGCCGGCGTTTTCTGCCGCGAACGCTGCCGTCCACGTCGCTCGGTCACAGCGTGCGCTAGAAGATGTACCGCGCCGCGAGCTGGACCTGCCGCTCGGAGTTCAGCCTCGTGCCGGTGATCTTTCCGAAGTTCGAGTCGCCCACCTGGTTGCCGGGCTGGTTGTATTGCGCCGTATTCAGCACGTTGAAACCCTCCAGGCGGAACTGAATGGCATTGGCATCGAGGAAGTTGAAGGTCTTGAACAGCGAGAGATCCAGGATTCGGGTGCCCGGACCGCGCACCGCATTGCGCTCTTCTGTACCTTGCGCTCCTACCGCCTTTTTGAAGGCGGAGGTGTTGAACCATTGACCAACATTCTTCGGGCCGCTGTTGGGATTGCCAATCTGATCCGCGCGCTTGCCGTCGCCGTCATAAACGGTGAACGGCGTTCCCGACTGCAGGGTCAGCACCGTGTTTACGCTCCAGCCGCCGAGGAGCGCATTGGTGCGGGCGAAGGGAAGCTCGTAGGTGGCTGCCACGGTGAGGCGATGACGGGCGTCGAAGTCAGCCGGACCCTCGTCCAGACCGAGGTCGCAGGTCTTGCCGAACTGGGTGCAATTGGGGTCGGTGACCGATCCTCCACGCGAGGGATTGCCAGGGAAGAAACCCGGCCCGCTGTTGCGCGATTTGCCCAGGGTGTAGGAGGCCAGGTACGAAAGGCCGTACGACTCACGACGGCGCGCAGTGGCCTGCAGCGCGTCGTAGGTCGACTTCCCGATGTACTGGATGGTCGTCAGTCGTGAGGCTACGCCGCCGCCGAAACCGGCGGAGCTCAGCTGCGTTGCCAGGTTCTTGGCTCGCGTGCCTACGTAGGCCACCAGCAGGGAGGTATCGCTGAACAGTTCGCGCTGCACGCCGAGGCTGAACTGTTGCACCTCGGTGTTCTTGGAATTGCGCGGGATGTAGACGAGGCCGGAGCCGAGCGGGAGGTTCGGACTCTGCGCATTGACCGGAGTGGGCAGGGCGATGGGGTCGGAGATCTTGACGTGCGAACCGGGATCGCCGCCGAAGCGGAACTCGGTGACCACCCCCGGCGGATTCTCGGTGAGCTGGCTATCGATGCCGCCACGGTCGAGCGAGTAGAAGATGCCGTAGCCGCCGCGGAAGGCGGTCTTCTCGTTGATCAGATAGTTGAACCCCAGGCGCGGGCCGAAGTTGTTGCGATCGGTGTCCAGGGTCGAGCGCGACGCCCCGTTCTGGTTCGGAATGACCAGCTTCTGCGTGGCTGGGTCGTAGTTGGCCAGAATGTTGTTCTCTTCGTAGTAAGGAGTGAGCAGGTCGTAACGCAATCCGAGGTTGAGTGTGAGGTTGGGAGTGACCCGCCAGTCATCCTGTGCGAACACCGCGTTCTCCCAGCTGATGGCATTGCGCGGGACGTATCCCGGCACGCCGGTGGCCGTGAAGTCGGTGGTTCCCACCAGCATGTCGGCCACTTCGTAGCCGCTGAAGCCGGGAGTGAAGCCAAATCCGTCGCGGAAGAAATAGAAGCCCTTGCCGAAGCGGGAGCGCTCCTGGGCCAGGTTGCGGCGCATGGCCGTGCCACCGAATTTGAAAGAGTGGCTCCCGGTCAGCCAGGTCACGGAGTCCGACAGCTGGATGGTCCGCTGCTTGATGCGGTACTGCCCGAAGTCTCCGAGATACTCGATGAACGTGCCGTTACCGCCGCCGATGAGCGAGATGCCGTTGGCCACGGTGACGCCGCCTGGTCCGGGGATTCCGATGGCCGCATTCTGATCGGTGCCGAAGCCGACCGGCAAAAAGGCGAACTGGAAGTTGGTGAAGCCGACTCGCACTTCGTTGACCAGGTCGTTGTTGAAGATGTGCGTTTCACCCAGTCGCGTGGTGTAGCCCTTGTTCTGCGACGTGCCGGCGCCGAAGCCGGCCTGGAAGCCGGGGATGCGTCCCGGGTCGGCGAACTTGTCGTCCCAGTGGCTGCCGCTGAAAAAGAGCTGGTCGCCGGCGGCGATGTGATGATCGAAGCGGCCGTCGAAGTCGTTGTAGGTGCTTTTCTTCTGCCGGTGCGTGAGGTAGTTGTGCGTCACTCCCGGACCGTCCGGCTTCGGGAAGAGGTTGAGATATTTCTGGCCCACGGGATTGATGCGGTTCGAAGGAATGATGTTTCCGGCGAACGGCACACCGGTCAGCGGGTCATAGATGATGACCGGAGCGGATAGCCCGCTGATGGAAGGATTGAGCAACTCGGAGAAGTCGCCGTTCCGCATCTTTTCCGTGGGAACGCTCACCCGATTGCCAGCCTCGACGGGGATGGAGTTTCGCAGGCCATGGTAGCTGCCGAAGAAGAAGGTGCGGTCCCTCAGGATCGGACCGCCCAGCGTCGCTCCGAAGTCGTCGTTTTTGAAGTCCGGCTTCTCCTTGGCGAACTCCGGAGTGGAAGCCAGACCCTTGGGCCGAACGAAATAGTTGGCGCTTCCGTGCAGCATGTTGGTGCCGCTCTTGATCACGATGGTCTGGACGCCACCGCCGGCCCGGCCGAACTCCGCCGGTGCGTTGGTGGTGATCACCGCGAACTCCTGGATGGCGTCCGGTGAAGGGAGGTAGGCGATGGAGTTGACCAGCGACTCGTTGTTGTCGATGCCGTCGATCATGTAGTTGTTGAACTGTTCGCGCAGTCCGTTGATCGAGAGCGCGGCGCCACCGAACTCCGAGTAGCGGAAGGTCTCCGCGTCGGTGCCCGAGCCTCCGCCGGAAGAGTTGCTGCCGGGAATGCCGCGGTTCACGCCGGGGGCCAGCGTGGCCAGCTGCGTGAAATTGCGGCCGTTGAGCGGCAGATCCTCCACCATTTTGGCGTCGATCAGTGTGGAGATCTGGGAAGTGCTCTTTTCGATGAGCGGTGCAGCAGCGGTCACCGTCACCGTTTCGCCGACCCCGCCGACCTCGAGCTTGAAGTCGATGCGAGCCACCTGGTTGACGTTCAAAGTCGCCTGGGTGCTGCTGACTTTGAATCCGGACAACTCAACCTGAACGCGGTAGTTGCCGACCGGCAGCGGCGTGAGCGTGTACGAGCCCTTGCTGTCGGTGATGGCCACGCGCGCTCCGTTGGTGCCCACGTTGGTGGCGGTGACGGTGGCGCCGGGGACCGCGCTGCCGGTGTTGTCGGTCACCGTGCCATCGATGCGGGCGGTGCTCTGCGCCGCTGCGGGCATCGCGGTGAGCATCACGAAAACAAATGCAAACGCGGCCGCCGGAAAAATTCTCGATCGAACCAGTCTCGTCATGCTTGCTCCTTTGGTGGGGGTGCCGTGCAGAGAGTTGCCATGGATCTTCAAGGGGGATTTTGGCGCGAGTATAGACCCGGGGTTACGGTTGGGCAACGGTGTGAGGCTGGTCCTTTTGCGCGTTCAGGAATTGCCTACCGGAGCCGCCAGACACCGCTGCTGCGGGCCGGAAGCGAGAGGCTCCAAGACCCGGGCCTCCCACTCGGTACGGCAACCCCGCCGTCCGCGCTCAGCACTTCGAAGCCCGCCGCGTCGATGGCCATCACGCCGGTGCTGGCCATCGAGTCGCTGACGTTGTGCACGACCAGCACTCGCTCCTCTGCCGTCTCGCGGAGGAAAGCCAGAGTCTGCGAGCCGGTTTCCACCAGGGTCAGCTCGCCGCGGAGAAGTGCGGCGGAGCTCTTCCGTGCGGCGATCCACTTGCGGTAATGCCAGAGCAGCGATCGCGGGTCGCTCACTTGTGAAGCGACGTTGTTGATGGCTAGACCCGGCGCGTACGCGTGCCACGGAGCGCCGCTGGTGAATCCGCCGGACGAGCTCCAGGGCATGGGCGTCCGCTTGGACTCATCGGCGGAGGTCGGTCCGTTCTGCAGGCCCACTTCTTCACCGTAGTAGAGGAACGGCGCGCCCGGGAGAGTGAGCAGGATGGCCGCCGCGTTTCGGAGCTTGCCGGCGTCGTTCGAGAGGACGGTGGCCAGCCGGGTCTGATCGTGATTGGTCAGGAAGGGCGCATCGATGATGCCGCGGGGATAGGCGTTGATGACGTCGCGCAGGGTGGAGCGGATCCGGCTGGCGTTGCCACTCTTCACACTTTCCAGAACTGCCGAGGCCAGAGGGAAGTTGAAGTTCATCGGCATTTCATCGCCACCGCGGATGGTGGCGGTCGAGCCGTAGTACCTGGCGAGAGCCGCGGTGTCGGTGGTGTTTTCGGCGACCAGAACCGCGTCCGCTCTGGTAGCGCGCACATCGGCGGCAAACTCTTTGAGGAGCTGATGGGTCTCGGCAATGTCCGCCTGCCCGGGACCCGGTCCGGTTTCTACCAGATAGCGAGTGGCATCGAGCCGGAAGCCGTCGACGCCCTGCGACAGCCAGTAGCGGGCGATGCGGAACATCTCCGCTTTCACTTCCGGCGTGCGGTAGTTGAGGTCGGGCATGCCGCTCCAGAAGACGCCGTAGTAAAACGATCCGTTCCGGAGATGCCACGAGGGATCGCCGCCCCAGGGCTGCCGCCAGCCCGGATCGGTGGCGCTCCAGACGTACCAGTTGCGCTTTTGCGAAGTGGGTGACGAGGCCGAGTCGAGGAACCAGGGACTCTCGGAGCTGGTGTGATTCATCACCAGATCGAGGATGACCCGGATTCCGCGCTTGTGCGCCGCCTCCAGGAAGCGCTGAAAGTCGGCGTTGGTGCCGTAGTCCTGTTCGATGGTCTGGTAGTCGACGGTGTCGTAGCCGTGATAGCTCGGGGACTGGAATACCGGCATCAGCCAGATGGCGTCGATGCCCAGGTCGGTGGTGGTGGTGGGGTCGCCGTCGTTGAGAGTATCGAGTTTGGCGGTGAGCCCATTGAAGTCGCCGATCCCGTCGCCGTTGGAATCGGAGAAGCTGCGCACGAAGATCTCGTAGAACACGGCCCCGCGAGCCCACTCGTGATTCCACTGCACTGCCGGCGGCACCGGGACGGGGCGCGCGGCACGGATGCGGCCATCGACTCCCGACGCGGAGTGACAGGCCAACAGGAGCAGAGCCATGGCCATGGGCGAGAGCAGGCGGCGGGAAGTCATCCCGCCATTCTGCATCCAGGAGCAGAATGATGCTTGGTAGTCTTTCGAAGACCGAGCGTGCTCGACTTCAAGAAGATCATTTGGTACAAGCACGAGGCAATCACCTGAGGGAGAGATCGATGAAGCAAGTGTCCGGATTGGCGCTGCGCGCCTTGTGCATCCTGATGGTGGCAGCCTGCGTGAAGACGCAGGAGACTTCGAGCACCACCACAACCGCGACGAGTGCGCCGCACAGCGGGGCGGTCCGCATCGGCTTCTCCATGGACACCCTGAAGGAAGAGCGCTGGCAGCGCGACAAGCGCCTGGTGGAGCAGAGGGCCAAAGAGGTCGGCGCGGTGCTCGACGTTCAGGTGGCCAACGGCGACGACGCCGTGCAGACCAAGCAGGCCGACAACATGTTGACCAAAGGGATCGACGTATTGATTGTGGCGCCCCACAACGGGGAGATCGCTGCGTCGATCGTCGAAGCGGCACATCGCAAGGGCGTGCCGGTCATCTCCTACGACCGTCTGATTCGCAACGCGGACGTGGACCTGTACCTGTCCCATCAGGTCGAGAAGATGGGGGAGATGCAGGCCGACTACGCGCTGAAGCACGTGCCCAAAGGCAACTACGTCCTGATCGGCGGCGCGCCGACGGACTTCAACGCATTGCTGCTGCGCAAGGGGCAGATGACCATCCTCAAGCCGGCCATCGACCGCGGTGACATCAAGATCATCTCCAATCAGTTCGCTCGCGAATGGAAGGCGGAAGAGGCGCTCCGGCTGACCGAAGACGCCCTGACCAAGACCGGCAACAAGATCCAGGCCATCGTGGCTTCGAACGACGGCACCGCCGGCGGTGCCATCTCCGCGCTGGAAGCGGCAGGCCTGGCCGGCAAAGTTCTGGTCACGGGCCAGGATGCCCAGAAGGATGCCGTGCAGCGCATCGTGAAGGGCACCCAGACCATGACCGTCTACAAGGCCATCCAGCCGCTGGCGTTCGGCGCCGTCGATGCGGCGATCAAGCTCGCGCACAAGGAAACGGTGGAGACGCACGACAAGATCAACAACGGGAAGAAAGACGTCCCGGCGATCCTGATCTCGCCCGTCTCGGTCGACAAGAGCAATCTCGACGCGACCATCATCAAGGACGGCTACCACTCCCGCGAGGACATCTACGGCCACTAGCCGCCGTTAACGCCATTGACCATGTCCGCGCCTCTTCTGGAGATGCGCAACATCTCCAAGCGCTTTCCCGGCGTGCTTGCGCTCGACGGTGTCTCGTTCGACCTGCATCCCGGTGAGATCCACGCCCTGGTCGGGGAGAACGGCGCCGGAAAATCGACGTTGATGAATGTGCTGGGCGGCGTGTTCCCGCACGGGGATTACGACGGGGAGATCCTCCTGGGCGACCAGACCGCTCGCTTCGACAGCGTGCGCGCCTCGGAGGATGCCGGCATCGCCGTCGTCCATCAGGAGCTCTCGCTGATCCCGGAGTTCACCATCGCCGAAAATATCTTCCTCGGACGTGAGCCGCGCCGGATGGGAATCATCCAGACCGAGGAACTCTACAGCCGGGCCCAGCGCGTTCTCGAGGAGCTGCAACTCAAGCTCGATCCGCGACTGCCCGTCGAATTTCTCGGCATCGGCCAGCAGCACCTGGTGGAAATCGCCAAGGCCCTGGCGCGCAATGCCCGCATCCTGGTGCTCGACGAGCCCACCGCCGCGTTGACCGATTCGGAATCAGCGGTGCTCTTCGTCATCCTCCGGCGGCTGCGCGACAGCGGCGGAGGGATGATCTACATCTCGCACAAGCTCAACGAGGTGCTCAGCCTCTCCGACCGCATCACGGTGCTCCGCGATGGGAAGACCGTGAGCACCGAGGCCACCTCGGCGTTCGATAGCGGGCGGCTGATCTCGCGCATGGTGGGGAGGGAGATGTCGGAGATGTTTCCCTCCACTCGGCATGCCCCGGAGGAAGTCGTTTTCGAAGCGCGGGGAGTGACCGTGCGCGACCCGAACGTGCCGGGGAAACTCTTCGTCGACGACGTGAGCTTCGCCGTCCGGCGCGGCGAAGTCTTCGGCATCGCCGGACTGGTTGGGGCGGGGCGCAGCGAGTTGATGATGGCCATGTTCGGCGCGCATCCCGGCCGATCGGCGGGCCAGTTCCTGGTGGCGGGGAAACCAGTGAGCATCGAACAGCCCTCGGATGCCATCGCCGCCGGGATTGGGTTCGTCACCGAGGACCGGAAGCGATTCGGGTTGATGCTGGATCAGACCATCGTCGACAACCTCACCCTGCCCGCGCTCAAACGGCTGTCGGGAGCGGTGGTGACCGACGTGGACGCCGAGACTGCAGCCGGTCAGCACTGGATGAGAGAATTGAGGATCAAGGCCAGCTCGGTACTGACCATCGCCGGCACGCTTTCCGGTGGCGGTCAGCAGAAAGTGGTGGTGGCCAAGTGGCTGCTGACGGAACCAAAAGTCCTCTTTCTCGATGAGCCAACGCGCGGCATCGATGTGGGCGCGAAGCAGGAGATCTATCAGCAGATCGATCGCCTCGCTTCCGAGGGGCTGGCCATCGTGCTGGTCTCCTCAGAGCTGCCGGAGATTCTTGGTCTGTCCGACCGCATCCTGGTGCTGCATGAAGGCAAGGTCACCGGCGCGTTTGAACGGAAAACGGCCACCGCGGAAACCATCATGGCCTGCGCCACCGGACAAGCGGCCTGAGAGGATCGGATGATGCCCACCGAGCTTGACGAGAACGCCGGTCAGTTGAGTTCTGAACCGGGAGAGGCGCGACCGGGCCGGTGGCGTGTGCCCTCCTCCGCGATGCGCGCGTACACCATGGTGTTCGCGCTCGTCATCATCTGGCTTTTCTTCCAATGGAACACCAGGAGCGAGCTCTATCCGTACGGACTGTTTCTCCATCCAG
>JBDSGC010000023.1:0-9555 GCA_039919215.1 Thermoanaerobaculia bacterium
CCTCCCACTTGCCCATCGTCATCGATCGCGAAGAACACGACGCCTTCGACTGGTTCACCTTTGAGCGTGCTTATGAAACGATCCGCTGGACGGATGATCGCGAAGCCCTCGAACAGCTCGAGGGCACCTTGCGGGCCGCATCGCCGGTCGAGCTGCAATCCGCCTGAACCGTAGCCATGAACGATTCCGAACTGAAAGCAGCGCCCCTCAACCGTCGCGCCGGCCACCGTCCGCCCTGGCTGAAGATCCGCGTCCCCGGAAACCTCGATCAGCTTCCTGTCACGAAGCTGATGAACGATCTGGGGCTGAATACCGTGTGTCAGGAGGCCCGCTGTCCCAACATCTTCGAGTGCTGGACGGCTGGCACCGCGACCTTCATGATCCTGGGCGAGATCTGCACCCGCCGCTGTACCTTCTGCGCGGTGGGCAGAGGCAAGCCGTTGCTCGCCGATGCCGACGAGCCCCGCCGCGTGGCCGAGGCCGTGGCGCAGATGGGCGTCCGGCACGCTGTGATTACGATGGTCAACCGCGACGACATGCCGGATGGCGGCGCGGAGCAGATGGCCCGAACGGTCCTCGCAGTTCGGGAGCGAACCGGAGCCGCCGTGGAGGTGCTCATCTCCGATCTGGAAGGGAACGCCGACGCACTGCGTACCATCATCGCTTCCCGTCCCGAGGTCCTTGGCCACAACGTGGAGACCGTCCCCCGGCTGTATTCCGCGGTGCGTCCCGTGGCCAAGTACGGGCGCTCCCTCGAGTTATTGCGGCAGGCCGGTCAGGAGCGAAGTGAAGGGATGCTGACGAAATCGTCGCTGATGCTGGGGCTTGGCGAGAACGAGGAAGAAGTGCTCGAGGTGGCGCGCGATCTGCGGGAGGCCGGCGTCGACATCTTCACACTGGGGCAGTATCTGGCGCCGACCGGCGATCATCATCCGGTGCGCCGTTACTACACGCCTGACGAATTCGAGGAACTGGGAATTCAGGCCCGAAAGCTAGGATTCCATCACGTGGAATCGGCGCCGCTGGTGCGCAGCTCGTACATGGCGCACCGCGCTCTGGAGGGTTGAGTCCGTGCCCGCCGACGCTGTGTGCCATCCCATGTAGAATCCCCGCCGAATGGCGCGCGTGGTCTTTGTCGACGAGGGAAAATCGGCTGACGTGCAGCCCGGAAGAACCTTGTTGTCATGCGCCCTGGAAATGGGCGTCCGCATCAGTAGTGTCTGTGGTGGTGACGGTGCGTGCGGGACATGCAGGGTCGAGGTGGTGCAGGGTTGGGATACGCTGACGCCGCCCACACCGGATGAAACGTACAAGGAACTGGATCCGCCCTACCGGCTCTCCTGCCAGGCCAAAGTGGCGGGTGATGTTGCAGTGAAAGTAGCGAAAATCGAATGAGGGATTCCATGACCACCGTCGACACTTCCAGCGCCGCCCCCAGCACCGCACTGACCAGCCAGCACCTCAACACGCTGTTCCAGTACACCGTCGAAGCCTACAAGACGTTTGAGAAGCTTGCGGAGAACCTCCCCAACCCGATGGTGGCCGGGATGTTCAAGCAGTTCGCCGTGGACGAGCGGGAAAATCGTGACCTCCTGGAGATGAAGATGCTGGTCACCGGAAGTGCGCGGATGAAGGTGACGCTGGCGGGGGACCTTCTCTTTCAGGACATTCTGGAGGGCGACCTTTCGTATCGGGAGACCACCGAGTTTCTGGTCGCGCGGGAGCGGACCATGGAGAAGAGGCTGAACGAGCTGACCCGCGCGGCAACCATCGCCGACCGGAATCTGCTGGTCTACCTCGCGTCGGTGAAGAGGGCGCATGGCGTGGAGCTGGAGCGCGAACTGGAGCTGATCCGCGCGGATGCCGACTGGTTCAAGCGCGAAGACGCCGAGTCCCGCATCGTGCACGGCCCGAAATCCTGACCCTGCGGAATTCTGTTTCGGGAATGCCCGGTTCCCATCGGTGCGATGAATCTGTCCCTCTCCCCTGAAGCCTCCTCACACCTGCAGGATGATCTCGCAGGCCGCGTGCTGCGCATCGCCTTCACCACAGGCTGCGGCGGGAGCGGGTACCGTCTCTCGTACTCCGAAGGCCCTCTCGATGGCGACCAGATCGTGGACCTGCACGGCGTCCGCGTCGCGCTGGACAACATGGCTGCCTCGCGGCTCGACGGAGCGGTGATCGCATACGACGCTGAGGAAGACGGCTACCTGCTGGATCATCCCGATGCGGTCACGGCAGTGTGGTGCGGATAGCGAAGACTGTCCCAACCGCCATGCTGCCTGCTTTTCGGAACCCCGGCATCCTTGCCGGCCGGCAGGGCCTAGGCAAGCGCAAAGTCGAGTCGCAACGTGAATAGTGCGACCAGCCACCCGAGAAGCGCCACGAATACCGCCGTCAGCGCGCGATCTCGTGCCGGCGTCCGGCCAGCCGCTGCCATCCAGTAGAAGAGAGGGAAGTCGACCAGCGCATACCTGGACAGTGACTGGAGTGAGCCAGAGCTCAGCGGTAAGGCGGCCGACAGCAGCGAATAGACCGCGTACGACCACTGGCGGCGCACGAAGAACGATACGCTGGCGGCAATCATGAGCAAGCCTGCAGCGGCATTGAGCGCCACAAAGTTCCAGGGCTTGCTGATCACGAAGTCGCCATGCTGAATGGTCGTACCGAAGCCAGCGGCCGAGCCACCGCGGCCCCAGAGTGCCTCCGCATGGACGAATGCGAGAGGGTCTCCTGTCTTCGCGTACAGGTAGCACACGAACCCGATCAAGCCGATTGGGACTAGCAGGAGCCATGACTGCTGCCTCGACAGGCGCTGCCGACGCTGAAGCGGAAGAAGGAGAAGCGCGGGAAGCAGGCAGATGCCGATCAGTCTCGTGCCCGAGGCCAGACCTCCAAGAATACCGGCGGCCCACCAGCGCTGCCGTGCGGCAGCGAGCAGAGTTCCCGCGGAGAGAAGCAGGAAGAGTGATTCCGTCATCGGAAGGGAAAAGAAATAGCTGGTCGGAAACAAAGCGAGGTACCACGTTGCGCGTTCCACATCATCGTCGGCCGCCCCGAGCTCGCGACCGGCGGCTGCGACCGCAAA
Source organism: Thermoanaerobaculia bacterium (assembly GCA_039919215.1). Lineage (GTDB taxonomy): Bacteria > Acidobacteriota > Thermoanaerobaculia > Gp7-AA8 > Gp7-AA8 > JBDSGC01. The sequence goes on from JBDSGC010000023.1 coordinate 3,089, forward strand.
CAGCGCGGCGAGGAACGCCGCGTTCGACGTAAGGATCGCCGCAAAGGGGAAGGAAGAACCTCCCCCGCCTGCTATGCGGACCAGGAGCGGATACAGTGGAAAAAAGGCCCACGTATTCTTCGGCGCGCCATCACCCGTGGGCCGCTCGTAACCGTCGACGACGATGCGCTGATACCACCAGGCGTCGCCCACCATTGCAATACGCGACAACTCAGGCCAGAGGCGCCCCGCGGACAGCGGCACCTCCGTGCGCCAGACGGTATTCGAGTACTCCTTGCCAATGAACGCGATCTGAGAGCCGACGACGAGCAGAAGGAGGATGGCGGCTCGGCTGACAGCGAAAGCTCCGAGAACGCTGTACACGGTGCGGCGGGGCATTCCCTTGATTCTCTCACGCTCACGCTGATCCGTCGCGCGGACGCGCAAGGTCGCCTGGATGTGAGGTGCCATGAATCACGCAGGGGGAAGTCAGCGGCGATTCGTGCTCTCCACTTCCTTCACCGCCTCACGCTTTCGGCGAACTCCAGCGCGTGGTACGTGATGATCAGATCCGCTCCGGCGCGTTTGATCGATGTCAGGATCTCGTTCATCACCCTCGGCCCGTCGATCCATCCGCGCTCGGCGGCGGCTTTCACCATGGAGTACTCGCCGCTGACGTTGTAGGCGGCCACCGGCAGGTCGAAGCGCTCACGCGCGGCGCGGATCACGTCGAGATAGGACAGGGCCGGCTTGACCATGATCACGTCCGCCCCCTCCTCGACGTCGAGCTCCATCTCGCGGAGGGCCTCGCGCAGGTTGGCCGGATCCATCTGGTAGCTGCGCCGGTCGCCGAACTGCGGGGCCGACTCGGCCGCTTCCCGGAATGGTCCGTAGAACCCGGAAGCGAATTTGGCGGAGTACGCCATGATGCCGACGTCCGGCATCCCGCAGTCATCGAGAGCGCGTCGGATGGCACCGACCCGGCCGTCCATCATGTCGGACGGAGCGACGAAGTCGGCACCGGCGGCCGCGAACGACACGGCCTGCTTCGCCAGCAGCGGCAGGGTCTGATCGTTGTCGACGTCTTTCACCCCGTCCTTGTCCACGATCACGCCGCAGTGACCGTGATCCGTGTACTCGCAGAGGCAGACGTCCGCCAGGATGGTCATGCCCGGTACGTCGCGCCGGATGGCCTGAATCGCCGATTGCACCGGACCGGCTGGATCCCATGACGCCGAACCCACGGCGTCCTTGCTGGAAGGAAGTCCGAACAGGAGCACCGCACGGATTCCGAGATCGAAGGCACGCCGACAATCCTCGACAACCTCCGGAACCCGGCTCTGGAACACGCCGGGCATGGAGCGGATCTCGACGCGCGGCCGGTCCGCCGGGACCACGAACAGCGGCAGGATCAGATCTTCGGGATGGACGATGGTCTCCCGGACCATGGCCCGGATGCCATCGGTCCTGCGCAGCCGCCGAGGACGCCGGTCGAGGGCAGCCTGCGCGGTGATGGAGTCACTCCTCGCTGGTAGCGAGTTCTTCGTCGTCATCCGAGTCTCCGTAAAAGAATTCGCGAGCGCATTCGGAGGAGCAGAATCGCCGCCCGCTTACCCGGTGGCTGCAGTCGGTGCAGTAGGAACGGCCACAGATCACGCACCGCTCCAGCGGCTCTTTCTCCGGGCTCATCCCACAGCGCAGACAGACGCGTTCTTCAATGCTGCTCATGATTTACGCCCGAAATTTTTTCGGAGGCGAGGGGTTCAGTATAATCCCGGCCCCATCCTCCTGGCGGTGTAGCTCAGATGGTTAGAGCGGGCGTCTCATAAGCGCTAGGTCACAGGTTCGACTCCTGTCACCGCCACCAACGTTTTCGCGGGACCGGTCGATGGCCACCCTGCGGACGTTCTTTCCGCACCTACTTCTGCTGGACGCCCTCGGGGTAAACGATGAACTGGCCTCCCGAGTAGACGATGTCGCAGTCATAGTTGGTCGTCGGCCCGTCGTTGTACGTTCCCGAGTAGATTCCGTCGCGACCGGGAGAACGCAGACCGTAGGAGGATGCCGCGGTCGCCGAGGCGATCGTCTGGTCCGCCCGGAACTGCATCGGAAACCCCCACCCGTCCATCGAGGGCAAGGTGCGGATGTAGGTCGGACTCAACATCGTCACCATTTCCTGGTAACTGACCGCGCCTGCAGGCATCGAGAACGCCCCGCCCGCGGCGTTGTACTGCTTGGTGTCCACCGCCCGCGACTCCCAGGCCACTGCCACCGAGCGCATGTCGGCCATGGTCCGCTTCTGCTTGGATCGATGGATGGCATTGAAGTAGTTGCCCATGGCGATCGCCGCGATCATGGCGATGATCCCCACCGCGATCAGCAGCTCGATGACGCTGAATCCTCGGCGACGGATCATGCCCCACTCTGTCCCGTCGACATGTCCCCATGATACGCGGCTTGGGGGTACGCTTCCGGGGTGATGCTCGACACGCTGCAGGCGTTTCTGCAACGCCACGCCATCGACGGCAGGCTGCTCGTGGCGGTCTCCGGCGGGTTCGATTCGACCGCCCTGCTGCTGGCCCTGCGCGAGTTGCCCTACCCCTCGCTCGTCGCCGGCCACGTCCATCATCACCTTCGGGGAGCTCAATCAGACGAAGACGAGCAATTTGTGCGGAAGTTGTGTGCCGATCAGGGAATTGAGTTGCTCGTCGCCGATGGCACTCTCGATCCGCAGGCGGTGCGGGAAGGAGGGATCGAAGCAGCAGCGCGAGAGGTGCGGCAGGCACGCCTGCTGGAGATGCGGGAAGTCATCGGAGCGCGGTTCGTGGCCACCGCGCACCAGCGGAACGACCAGGCGGAGACCGTCCTGATGCGACTGCTCACCGGCGGAGGTCTGGGCGCCCTTCGCGGAATCCACCCGATCCGGGACGATGGCATCATCCGGCCCCTGCTCGAAGTATCGCGGGCGGAAGTCGAGCGTTTTCTCTCCGATCGAGGCGTGCAGGCCAGGTTCGACCAATCCAACGACGACCTGCGGTTTCTCCGCAACCGCATCCGAGCCACTCTGCGAACGCTCGATTCCCAGGCCATCGACAGCCTGGTCGCCCTCGGCCAGGAGGCGGCGACGCAGTGGCCGGCGATGCAGCAGATCCTCGACCAGGTCGAGGACGCGGACGTGCTTCCGGATGCCACTCGATTCCGGACTCTCCCCGAAGACCTCGGCTTGCGCCAGGCACTCCTTCACCGGCACATCCGCCGGCTCGACCCACACTCGCGCACCAGCACCGCTGCCGGGCTCCAGCGCCTGGCCCGATCGCTGGACCGGCTCCGGCGAGTCTCGGTGACCCGCTCGCTGGAACTGGTGCGCGAGGATGGCGCGATCGTCCTCCGCCAGCGTGCGCAGGGGACGGAACCGTTTGAGGTCGCCATTTCCGCGGGCGAGAGGCTGAGCCTGCCGCCGCTCAACGCCACGATCAGCCTGCGGCGGTGCGATGCCGACGACGGTCCGCTTTGCGGTCCGGGCCCTCGCCAGCGGTTTCAGCTGCCGGTCGGATCCACGCCGCTCTTCGTCGTTCGCAACCGGCGGAATGGCGACCGTTTCCAGCCGCTGGGGCTGTCCCACGAAAAGAAACTGAAAGAGCTGCTCATTGATCGTAAAATTGCGGTTCGATCCCGCGATCGAATCCCCTTATTGCTCTGGAACGACACCATCGTGTGGGTGGGGGGGGTCGAGGTGTCGGAGCGCTTCAAAATCGCCGAAACAGAAGCGGATCGGTACGAGGTTTCCATTGAAGAAAATGAAGAAGGCATTCAGCGCTAAGGACATCGCCCGGCGCGTCAACGAGCTCGGCGAAGAATTGCGAAAGGATGCCGGTGACAGCGAGATTTTTCTGCTCGGCGTCTTGCGGGGAACCACCTGCTTCGTGGCCGATCTTCTCCGCTCCACTCCCGGCAGCGTCAGCTACGGGTTCATCAATGTGGTGCGGGACATCGCCGACACCGAGATCGCCACGGCCATGGAGATCGATTTTCTAAACTGGATCGACATCTCCGGAAAACACGTCTACCTGCTCAAGGACGTCGTCTCCACCGGCATCATCGAAACGTACCTGCTCACCCAGTTGAGGCAGAAGTCTCCGGCGGCGCTGAAGTTGATCGCGCTGCTGGACCGGCCGGCCATGCGCACCGTCGACCTGATCACCGACTACCACGCGTTCAAGGTCGATGACGGCGCCTTCGTCGGCTATGGTCTGGAGCTCGACGGCAGCCACGCCAACCTGCCCTACATCGCCCGTTTGTGAACGATCAGGAAACGCTGACGTCCGAAGCCTTCGGATTGTCTGGAAGGACCCTCAGTGAACGAGGGCGGGGCGGACGGGCTCGATCCGACCGATCGAAGGTCCACTTCCCACTCACTTCACACTAGAATTTCTTCTGCGGACGGGTCGTTACTCGTCGCGGTAGTTCGTGTCACTCACGAAGTCTCGAGTGCTCTACCTGGAGGCATTCATTGAATTCCACCGTCAAGACCGCACTTCTGTGGGTCGTCATCATCGTTCTGGTCTTCCTTCTGTGGAGCCTGTTCCAGACGACCAAGGGTGCCAGCGAACAGATTGCATTCAGCACGTTCCTCGATCGGGTCAACAAGCACACCGTCGAGAAGGTTGTCATCCGCGGTGACGAGATTCGCGGCGAAACCAGTGTCACCGCCCCGGGCGGCAAGCACGAGTTCCGCACCAGCGCTCCGACCAACTACCCGACCATGTACGACCAGCTCCGTGCAAACGGCGTGGCCATGGAGTTCGAGCCGCAGCGCGACGCTCCCTTCATCACCGCGCTGATCACCTGGGCTCCCGTCCTGTTCCTCATCGGCCTGTGGATCTTCTTCATGCGGCAGATGCAGGCCGGCGGCAACAAAGCGATGTCCTTCGGCAAGTCGAAGGCCAAGCTGCTCTCCGGCAACGCCAAGAAGGTCACCTTCAAGGATGTCGCCGGCGTTGACGAAGCCAAGATCGAGCTGCACGAGATCATCGAGTTCCTCAAAGAGCCGCAGAAGTTCACCAAACTCGGCGGCAAGATTCCCAAAGGCGTCCTGCTGATGGGGCCCCCGGGAACGGGAAAGACTCTGCTCGCCCGCGCCATCGCCGGAGAAGCGAATGCACCGTTCTTCTCGATTTCCGGCTCCGACTTCGTGGAGATGTTCGTCGGCGTCGGTGCCTCCCGCGTCCGCGACCTCTTCGAGCAGGGAAAGAAGAACGCGCCCTGCATCATCTTCATCGACGAGATCGACGCGGTCGGCCGCCATCGCGGCGCCGGACTGGGCGGCGGTCACGACGAGCGCGAACAGACCCTGAACCAGCTACTCGTGGAGATGGACGGGTTCGAATCGAATGACGGCGTGATCCTGGTGGCCGCCACCAATCGTCCCGACGTCCTCGATCCGGCACTGCTGCGGCCGGGCCGTTTCGATCGCCGCGTGGTGGTCGATCTTCCTGACCTCAAGGGCCGCGAGGGCATCCTCCGCGTTCACACCCGGCCCATCCCGCTGTCCGAAGATGTCGACCCGGTCCTGCTGGCCCGCGGAACTCCCGGCTTCTCCGGCGCCGACCTGGCCAACCTGGTCAACGAGGCTGCCCTCAACGCGGCGCGCTACGACAAGAAGAAAGTGCAGATGGTCGACTTCGAATTCGCCAAGGACAAGGTCCTCATGGGCGTCGAGCGAAAGTCGATGGTCATGAGTGATCGCGAGAAGAAGAACACTGCCTATCATGAGTCGGGACACACCATCGTCGCGGCGATCATGCCGGCCGCCGATCCGCTGCACAAGGTGACCATTATTCCTCGCGGCCGCGCTCTCGGCCTGACCCAGCAGCTCCCCACCGAGGACAAGTACTCGTACTCCAAGCGCTATCTCGATGCCATGCTCGCCGTGCTGATGGGCGGCCGCATCGCCGAGGAAGTGTTCATCGGTGAGATCACCACCGGCGCTGGCAACGACATCGAGCGCGCCACCGCCATGGCCCGGCGCATGGTCTGCGAATGGGGCATGTCCGACCTCGGCCCGGCCACGTTCGGGAAGAAAGAAGAGGCCATTTTCCTCGGCCGCGAGTTCGCGCAGCATCAGGACTATTCGGAAAACACCGCCATCGAGATCGACAAGGAAGTCCGCCGCATCCTCGACCGCGCCTACCGCACGGCCCACGAGATCATCAGCGGGAACAAGAACGCTCTGGACCGCATCGCGCGCCGGCTGCTGGAGCGTGAGACGCTGGAAGGATGGGAAGTGAACGACATCCTCCGCGAAGAGACCGGCGTCGACTACATCAAACTCAAAGAGTACGACGCGATGGATCCCAGCCCTGGCGAGAAGATGAACATCGCTCCCGGCACCGGCCCGACCACCGAGGTGCCCACCCCGGTGCCGCCCGCTCCGGTCAACAACCCGAAGAGCGATACCACCGCATAACAGGCCAACCCGTCTTCAGCAC
>JBDSGC010000024.1:0-3985 GCA_039919215.1 Thermoanaerobaculia bacterium
GTGAGGATGTGTCATCGAGATCTCAACAGCGCTGCATCGCGCTGTTCCTTGGCTCAGGATGACGGGTGGGATCTTGCAGCCGGCAGGATGACCTTCTGGTTTCTGGTTTCTGGCTCTGGTCTCCGCCTCCCAGCGCACTTGACCTAGAATCCCCCGATGCCTGTCAGGCGGTCCATCTTTGTCAGTGCGTCCGAGGATCGGCTGCAGAAGCTCATCGTGGAACGGCTGGAGCCGGGCGCCGACAAGGAAAGCATCGACCGCCGGCTCTGGGATCTCTTCGGTGAGGAGTGGTGCATCATGACCACTGACCTGATGGGATTCTCCCGGTCGGTGGCCCGCTTCGGCATCATCCATTACCTGCAGACCATCTACGAGTCGGAGCGGCTGCTCGTGCCGGTGGTCGAGCAGTACGACGGCATCATGCTGAAGATGGAAGGCGACAGTTTCCTGATCATCTTCCGGAACGTGCAGAAGGCGCTCTTCGCCGCCGTCAGCATGCAACGCAAGCTCAGGCTCTACAACGAGACGAAGCCGCCGGAAGAGCAGGTCCTGCTCGGCATGGGCCTGGGATACGGCCGGGTCCTGCGCATCAGCGACGAGGATGTCTTCGGGATCGAGGTCAACGCCGCCTACGTCCTCGGCGAGGACATCGCCGGCGCCTACGAGATCCTGGTGTCGGCCGCCGTGCGAGACGCTGCTGGTGACATGAAGGAGATCTTCGAAGAGCTCCACGACGCCCCTGCCGGAATCGGCACCGCATTCCGCGTCCGCTACGACGCGTGATCAGCGGCTCGACGCGGCCTTCCTAAGTCGAGTTCCTTCTCCCCGCCGCAGCGGGGAGAAGGTGCCGAAGGCGGATGAGGGGGTCCCCGTGAACAAAAAACGAGACCCTCACCTCCGCTTTCTCGCCGATGAGGAAGTGCCCGACGCCGTTCTCATCCTTCGCGCAATCGTAAGGTGATCGCTTCGGCAACTTCCTCCGGATGAGAGAAGGTGCAGGCGTGCGCCCCCGCCACGAGTTGCAGCGCTGGAATCTCCTCGCGGCGCACCAGCGGATCGCGCTCGCCGGCGACCAGCAGCCCGTCCTCCGGCGCATCACGCCGCACATCCCCGACGTAGCGCCGATAGGTACGAAACCACCGGCCAAGACCAGCGCGCCAGTACGCGTGCGCCACCTGCGCCAGAAGAGCGAAAGGCTCGCGGATGGCGTCGGTGAACAGAGCGGGGAAGAGCAGCATGGGATGACGGTGCGTCCACAACGGTCCGATGAACACCGCGGCCTTGACCAGATCGGGACGCAGAGCTTTGAGATGCTCCACGTCGTTGCATCCGACGGAATGGCCGATCCAGGTCGCGTCACGGATGGAGACGGCATCGGCCCAGCGCGCCAGGATCGCTGCGTGCTCCCGAGGTCCCACCGGAGGGCCGTCCGCGCTGGCCCCGAAGCCGGGAAGATCGGGAGCGATCGGATTCCAGCCGCGCTCGAACAGCGCGAAGGCAAAGGGTCGAAAGTAGGCGCTGGACATGCCCAGGCCATGCACCAGGACGACATCCTTGCCTCGACCCGCGGCACGATGGGCCACCCCGTCAGTCCAGCCGGAGAGCGCCCACGAAAACTCCGGAGCGGCGTCGGATCGCACCGCCTCCACCTCGTCCAGAAATGCGAACAGCTCGCGGTGAAAAGCCTCCGGGTTCTCCCACATCGGGATGTGGCCGGCGTTCTCGATGACTCGCAGCCTCGCGCTCGGAATCTCCTGCAGCATCTGCTGGCCGTAGGACAGCGGCACCAGCGGATCGTTCGCTCCCCAGAGCAGCAGCACCGGCAGTCGAAGCGCCCGCAGCAGCGGCCGCGCGTCGTCGCGCAGCAGGCGGGTGAACGCGACGACCACCGAGGTCGGCCCGGCGCGGAAAAGATCGCGGGCCAGCACCGTGGCGAACGACCAGGCACCGCGCGGGACCATCAGATTGGCCAGATGCGGTGCGGGATGCAGTTCGAAGGGAATGCCGGTCGAGTCGACCAGGACCAGCGAACGCACCAGGTCCGGCCGCGAGGTCGCCAGGTGAATGGCGATCTGCCCTCCCATCGAGTTTCCCACGATGTGCACCGGCTCGCGGAACGACGCTTCGATCCACCGCGCCAGCAATGCCGCGATCTCGTCGAACTTCAACGGCAGAGAGCTTCGCCGGAGAAAAAAACGGTTGCGCCCGAATCCGACCAGGTCCACGGCGCTCACTTGAAACCGTTCCGCAAGTACATCGAGATTCCGGCGCCACCAGTCGGAAGATCCGCCCAGTCCGTGAATCAAAATCAATGGCGGACCTGCACCGGCTCGCGTCTCCCAGAAACTGTACGGCGGCAGATCGACCCGTCGCGTTTCAGCCACGTCAATCCGCCCGATACGGGAGCGGTGACATGGGGACGACGGGATCAACGCTGTTGAGGATTTCTCCCGACCGGTCCCCGCTCACCGGTTCAGTCGCGCCTCTTCGACCATCAGACAACGGTCCTGCACCACCTTGATCCCCGCCTCGGCGAACCGCTTCGCCGCCTCGTCGTTCCGGATGCCCAGCTGCAGCCAGACGCTCTTCGGCTTTGCCGCCAGGATGTCGTCCACGTGCGGCGGGATGTCGTTCGGCCGGCGGAACACGTTGACCATGTCGATGGGACGCCCGATGTCCGCCACCTGCCGGTAAACCTGTTTTCCCAGGATCTCGGTGACCTCGGGGTAATAGACCGGGACCGGAATGATGTCGAAACCGGCCGCAGCCATATGGGCGGCGACGTAATGCGCTGCCTGATCGGCGTGGGTCTCCGGTTTGATGCCGAGCACGGCTATGGTGTGGGTCTCCCGGAGGAGTTTTTCGATCCCCGCCCCGTCGTTGATCAGATTTGTTTTCCAGTCAGCCATCGATTGCTCCTCGCCATCCCGTCTGAGGGGGCGCAGACTAGCAAAAACCGGGCGCGGCACCGCTGGAAGTTGCCAGAATTACACGGAATAACTAATTGACACCACCGCTTTTATACGACAATCCAACGCCGTCCCACCCAAAATCCAACCATCGAGGTGCGCCCCGAATGAAACGAATCGCAGCCTTGCTGTTCCTTTTTGCGATCCCGGCGCTTGCCCATGCAGACGCGACTACACGGCGCATGATCGTGGTGACGCGCCACCCCTTCGCTCAGGCGGAGCGCGCACTGCGCGGAGCCCGTGGCGACGACTTCGACTTCGACAACCGCGTTCGTTACAACGTGAAGGCGTTCACGATCATCAACGGATTCGCCGCCGACCTGACTGCGGAAGAGATCGCCCAGCTGAAGAAGTCCCCCGAGGTTTCGTACATCGAGCCCGTCATCGAACGGTACAAGTTCGGGGCGTCTTCACCACGGCACACCGATGATTCCACCCGGGCCCTGGAACTGGCTCCCGCGGCGCTCGCCGACTCGATCACCGCTGGGCAACAGACCGTGCCGTACGGGGTGACTCTGGTGGGTGCGCCGAATGTGTGGCCGGTGACCCGCGGAAAGTCTCTCGACCCGAAAATCCCTACCCGGGTGGTGGTGGTGGATACCGGCGTCGACTACAACAACCCGGAGCTCAAGGCGATCTACAAGGGCGGCCTCAACGTCGTGGGCGGAAACAACAACCCCATCGATGATGACGGGCACGGGACGCACGTCGCCGGAACCATCGCCGCAGCCGACGACGGCATGGGTGTGGTCGGGGTCGCGTCGCAAGTGGAGCTCTATGCAATCAAGGTACTGGACGAGTGCGGGATCGGCTCGAACGCTTCGAGCATCGATGCACTGGACTGGATCACCAAGCAGAAGAAGGCCATCGGTGGAAACTGGATCGCGAACTTTTCTCTGGGTTCCAACACTTCATCCCCCAGCGAGCGGTCTGCTTTCCAGAAGGCCGCCGACGCCGGCGTGCTGATCTTTGCCGCCGCGGGCAACTCCTTTCCTGACAAGACCGCGCTGGCTTTT
>JBDSGC010000025.1:0-7928 GCA_039919215.1 Thermoanaerobaculia bacterium
GTCCTCAGCGGGCTGTTCGGGGAAGGGGTGAATCAGGTCGAGATTCAGTTTCCCCAGAAACAGATCCCCTACGAATGAGGGCTTTTCCCATTCGGTTTCGCGGGAGGCTTCGGCAACTTCCATCGCCTCGACGGCGCCTTGTGATTTGACTTCGGCCATGGGTGGAGCTCCTTGAGACTGCAGGTACACGAATCGTTCCGCGAGGTGAAAAGGCGGGCAAAAAGTATGAATGAATGCTCATTCAGTTGTCAACGCCCACTCAAACGGCTTCATCCTTCCCTGCATTGCCGCCCGGAGCGAGGCGGGTACACTGTGCGGCCATGAAGATCGGCCCTTCCGCAACCGCCGCCCTGCAGAACTCGGAGATCGAAGCGTTGATCGACGAGCGAGGACTTCTCAACTCGCCGCGACCCACCGTCGATCGGGAGCAATTGCAGGTGCATCTCCGGGAGGTCCTGAAGCTGCTTCACGTCGACCTGGAGAACGAGAATCTGGTCGATACGCCACGCCGCTGGGCGGAGTCGCTGACCACCATGACCAGCGGCTACGACTTCACCGACGTGAAGAAGCTCACCACGCTGTTCCGCAAGGCCTGCTCTTCCGCCGACGAGCACTGCCAGAACCTGGTGGTGATCGGCGGCACGTACAAGACTCTCTGCGCGCACCACATCCTCCCCTTTTTCGGACAATTCATCGTCGGCTACATTCCGAACAAAACGATCATCGGAGCCTCCAAGATCCCGCGAATCGTGGAGGTTCACATGCGCCGTCTTCAGTCGCAGGAACACCTGGCCGACGACGTCGCAGACACCATCAGCCGCATCCTGGAGCCGAAAGGCATCGCGGTCTGGATGGGAGGGGTCCACCTCTGCATGGTGATGCGCGGAGTGGAGCAGGAGTCTTCGTTCATGGAGACCAACGTCCTGCGCGGAGAGTTCCGCAGCGACGAGCGCACGCGCCAGGAGTTCATGTCGATCGTGAACCGGCGCGGCACTCGGGAGTGACGGAAAACCAGAAACCAGAAACCAGAAAGGTAATCGTCACTGTACGTCCTTCTGGTTTCTGGTTTCTGGTTTCTGGTTTCTGGTTTTCCCTCACCGCACCGGCGTGAAGCGCTGTCCGATGGAGCGGATCCGCTCGACGTCCTCACGGCGCGAAACGGATAGCGGCAAGGTGTTGCCAGCGGCTTCGATCACGGCCTCCGAAGTGAGAGGCTGTTTCTTCTGGAGCGATCGGTAGAGCGCTGAAATGACCGCCTGCTCGATCTCCGCGCCGCTGAATCCCTCGGTGGCCGCCGCCAGTCTGTGCAGGTCGAAGTCCTTCGCCTCCTGTTTCCTCATGGAAAGGTGAATCTGCAGGATGTTGACGCGCTCCTCCTCGATTGGGAGGTCCACAAAGAACACTTCGTCGAACCGTCCCTTGCGAAGCAATTCCGGCGGAACATTCATCAGGTCGTTGGCGGCGCCGACCACAAAGACTCCCTCTTTCTTCTCCTGGAGCCAGGTCAGGAAGGCGCCGAAGAGCCGCTGGGAGAGACCGCCGTCCGATTCTGCGCTGCCACCCTGGGCGAACACCTTCTCGATCTCGTCCAGCCAGAGGATGACCGGAGCCATCGCTTCAGCCAGAGCGGTCGCTTTGCGGAAGTTCTTTTCGGATTCGCCAACGTACTTTTCGTAGAGGCGACCGGCGTCCATCTTGAGCAGAGGAAGCTGCCATTCCCGTGCGACGAACTTCGCGGCGAGCGACTTTCCGCAGCCTTGCACCCCCACCAGGAGGATGCCCCGGGGAGCCTGAAGGTTGAGGGCGCGCGCCTCGGGGGTGAATCCGACGCGAGAGGTCTCCAGCCAGTCCTTGAGCCTTCCGAAGCCACCGAGCTGAAAGCGGTTTTCCTCGACCGGGAAGAACTCCAGAATCCCTCCGCGCTCGATCATCTGGCCCTTGCATCGCACCACCGTGGCGATGTCGTTCGCGCTGAGCCTGCCGTCCATGACGATGGCTTCCGCGATGACCTGCCGGGCCTGATTGAGCGTCAATCCCGAGAGGGACTGCACCAGGCGTTGGGCATCGACGCGGCTCAGCTCCACGGAGACTTTCTGCCGCACGCTCATGGAGTCGACCACGCTGCGGATCACCTCGCGCAGCTCCGACTCGTCGGGCATCTGCAGCTGGAAACGAACCGCCAGCGCCTCGATGTCTTTCGGCAACTCCAGCGGATCGCCGGTGAGGACGATGGCCGATCGTGTCGACAGCAGCTTCTGCACGATCTCACGCAGGACGCGGCCAATGTTCGGGTTGGTGAGGTGGGGCGTCAGATCCTTGAGCAGGTAGATGGCGTCCGTCTCGTCGATCTCGCCGATGTGGTTGAGGGCTGAGAGAGCATCCTTCGTCCCCTCGACGCTCCCCCCGTTGAGCCGTGAGAAGCCGCTGGCCATCGACCACTCGAATAGCGGAAGTCGCAGGTCGGTGGCCACCTCGCGCATCAGGGATCGGGCGCGTTCCTCCTCCACGGTTTCGATCGCAATGAGCGAGTGAAACGAGAGAACCAGGCTCTTGAGGTCATGCACAGAGGTGCGATGGGTGCCGGTCAGAATGACCCTAGTGTAGAGGGGCGGCAACGAAAATCGCCACCAGACGTACCAGAGAGGTCCGCCGGATGAGGAACCTCTGCGGGCCGGGTGCAATGGGAGCATCGTCCGGCACGTTGTCGCCCCGGTGGACAAGCTCTGCGCCAGTGGGGAGCAGATTCGAGAGAGGCCTGACGATGGACAAGAAAAAGGCGTGGTACGAGATCCGGGTCTTTCTGCTGATGCTTTTCGTGATCAGTTCGCTTCGTTCAGCACTCGCTGACTGGAACGACGTGCCCACCGGTTCCATGAAGCCCACCATCGAGGAAGGCGACCGGGTCGTCGTCAACAAGCTCGCCTACGATCTCAAGGTTCCCTTCACCACCATGGAGGTGATGAAGTGGAGTGACCCCCGGCGGTCCGACATCGTGGTGCTGTTCTCGCCCAAAGAAGGGACGCGGCTGGTCAAGCGGGTCGTCGCCATCCCGGGAGATCGCATCGAAATGAGGGAGAACCAGCTGCTGATCAACGGATCCGCAGCGGTCTGGACGCCTGTGGCCACACGACGCGACCGCGAGCAGGGACCCTCCTGGATCATCGACGAGACGCTCGCCGGAGCGACTCATCAGGTGATGTTCACGCCGTCCATTCCGGCCATGCGCTCGTTCGACCCGTTGACCGTTCCCGCCGGCCGCTACTTCGTGATGGGCGACAACCGCGACAACAGCAATGACAGCCGTTACATCGGGATGATCGACCGGCAGCGCATCGTGGGGAAGGCCACCGCAGTGGCTTTCTCTCTGGACCGTGCTCACTACTTCATTCCCCGCAGGGACAGGTTCTTCAAGGGCATCCACTGAGTGGGCCTGGTGAGGCCGGACTGTTTGTCGGGGAACATCGCCCGGCCTGCGCCGGTTCCTTCTGAAGAATTTTGATGACAGGAGGCTTGCACTCGATGAAAAGGACAGCGGTAGCAGTCATCGCGATTGCTCTCTTCTCAACCGGGGTGGCCAGCGCACAGGTGAAGGCGCAGGCAATCTCACCGAATCCGGCCGTGCAGATCACGCCGGTCAATCCGGCGCTTGAGTCGCTGGAGTCGGCGCGGCGGATCACCCGGGAAGAAGCGATCAAGCTGGTGAAGGAAAAGAAGGCCGTATACGTGGACGTCCGGGCCAAAAACGACTTCGACACGGAGCACATCAAGGGCGCCATCAACATCCCCCTCGGAGAGCTGGCGACTCACTTCAACAAGTTGCCCGCGAACAAGTTTCTGATCACGTACTGTGCTTGACAGAACGAGCACACAAGCGCCCGTGCGGTGCTGGACATGAATGCTCACGGAATCAAGAACGCCGCCGCTCTTCTCGGCGGGTGGAACGCCTGGAAGGAAGCAAAGTTGCCTGGTGAAGTCACCAAGGGAACCAAAACAAAAAAGAAGTAATCACAGTCTCAATCAGACGCAGCAGAGGCCCGGATCACTCCGGGCCTTTTCGTTTCTCAGGCACTTTCGGAGTGGACAGTGACGCATGGAGAATGGGAATCGGAGCTTCGGAACAGCGGAGTCCCACCAGGTGGCGCCGAAAAGAACAAGCTCGAGGAGACAGGACCAGTCATCCGGGCTACGATGTTCGTTGATGACCCCGCAGGCTCTCCGCGATCACGTCAGGATCCTCGGATGGTGTTTCATCGTTTACAGCGCGGTGCTCGCACTGATCGGGATGGTGGCCGGCGCGATCGTGCTGACCGGCGGAGCAATCTCCGGTGAGCGTGAAGCCATGCTGATCACCGGGGCGGTCGGTCTACTCATCGCCGGTTTTCTGCTGCTGGTGTCGTTGCCCGGTCTCCTCGTTGGATGGGGACTCTTGAGGCTGCGCTCCTGGGCCAGAATTCTCGGAATCATTTTTGGAGCGCTGCACCTGCTGAGCATTCCTTTCGGGACGGCGCTGGGGATTTACGCGATGGTGATTTTATTGAATGAAGACGCCCGCGCATTGTTTGACAACCCCAGGGTCTGATCCTCGAGACGTCTCCGTGTCAACGGGGCGTCACGAAGACGAACACAGGGACCGGATCGCCATCGATGCGGATGGTGCGGCGATCGGTTTCTGCATATACCTGGGTGGAGTGCCCCCCGTCGAACAGCATGGCGTCATGACACTCCAGGCCACCGTCGATCTCGGCACGCCGGGCGATGTTGCTGATCTCGTACATGTCGAAATGGCGGGCCTGCGGCGTGGCGAAGAGCATCAGGCTTCCGTCCTTCTGGACGCACACTCCACACCGGGCGGCGGCATAGCTCTGATGAACGCGGTTGGTGTGGCCCTTGGTGACCAGGCGCGGGCCGGCCTGCACTGCCAGAAGGGCGCGATGACGATACGCAGACCACTCCGAAGGCATGATCATGCGGGGTTTCCGATCGTCGGTGACTGTGAAGATGGACTGCCAGCTGCTCTTGCGCGGCGCCTGCAGCTGCTTCCCGGAACGAACCAGCAGGCCGAGCGGCTGGCGGGCACGATCAAAAAAATTTGCGTTCATCGCCAGCAGTGCTTTCTCGTCACGAGCCACGCCTCGAGCGCTGCCGCCGCCATGAGTCAACGCTACATCCATGTTGGTCTTGCGGAGGTCGATGCGGAACACGTAGAGGTCGAGACTGTCGGCGTCGCCGAGACAGGTAATGGTGCGGTAGCCGACACCGGTGGCCACCTCGTGCCACTCCACCTCGCAATTTCCTTTCGGACCATTGCGCTCGCCTTCGTACTCCTTGCGGTACGGCGAGCCGGACGACTGCGCGGAGGCCGCGGACTGCTGAAAAAGAATCGCGACGAGAACCAGAAGCATTGGACGAAGAGTCTTGATGATCATCAGGCGCGGCTCGTCGCAAGTGATGTGCCGGTTTTTGGCAGAAAGGACGCGCGAATGCGTCGCTGGGGACCGCGCGCCCGGTCCGACCGGCAACGGGATCCTCTACTGCGTCAGTCCTTTGGTGGCAGAACCGTCGATGTGGTCCGGCTCTTGCCCCTGGAAGCCGACTGAGATGGCGTGGAAGAGTCAGCCAGCGGCAGTCCGGGAACGATCCCTTCGCGAAGCGCGAGTGATCTGTGACTGTCAGCGGCATCGCGGACGTCGCATGCTGACCGTCTCCGCGCTCCGAACCGCGCACTATCTGCGCGATCATCTCCACCGGGGTGGAGTGGCGCTGCTGGTCGGTGTTCCGTTGGCTTTCGGCGCTCTCGGCTTTCCGATTGAGGCCATGAATCTCTCGCTCCCGGTTCTTGGTCAGCGTGCGGAAGTGGTTTCCATGCGGTCCCTGCCGGTCTTCACCACACCAGAGGTGCGCAACAGATTTCTCGTTCCGGAAGCGGCGAAGGCCAGGAGCCTGGAGATCGTCAAGGAAGACTTTTTCCGCACCAGCATCCCCTACGGATCGATCATCTACCGCGAGGCACGCCGGAACGGGCTCCCGCCCGAGCTGGTTGCCGCGGTGATTGAGTCGGAATCGGACTTTCGCCCCCTTCTGGTTTCCAACAAGCAGGCCAGGGGACTGATGCAGATCATTCCCGAGACTGGACGGATGATGGGCTGCAAGAACCTTTTCAATCCCGATCAGAACGTGGCCGCGGGCACCCGCTACCTCCGCTATCTCTTCGATCGCTTTGGCGATCAGAAAATGGTGCTTGCCGCATACAACGCTGGAGAAGGAAACGTCGAGCGTTTCGGTGGAGTGCCCCCTTTCACGGAGACTCGCGACTACCTGCAGCGCGTTTCCAGCCGGACCCATTCCTATCGGCAGAGGGTGCGCTACCGCTACATGGCTTCGGTGCAGATGCGACCGGCTCTGGCGGAGTGAGGTTCGCTCTACAATGAGCGCATGCAGCCGATGCGCCCCGAGGAACGCCGCGAGTTCCAACGTCTCACTCTGAGCCATCCCGTGATGGGAACGCTCGGCGACGCCGGCGTGACCATCATGGAGATCGGGATTCTTGGCGCTCGGACGCGTCACGCCGAGCCGCTGGCCTCGGAACATCTCGAGCTCCAATTTGTGTGGCAAGGGCGTCCGGTCCGCATGAAGTGCGAAGTGGTGCGAACGATGAACGTCGGCGAGCCCGCCGAACGGATGCTGCAATCCGGCGTGCGTTTCCTCGCCGCCGTCGACGACTCCGGCGACCATTTGCGCAACATGCTCGGCGAACTTGTGAGCAGGGAACTGGAGTTGCGTCGGGCCACACCAGCCAGCCCAGTGGCCATCGAAACCATCGACGGAGACAACACCGTTCGCGGGAAGGACGCGTCCTTTCTCAGTTACCGCCTCGAACGGGGTGCCTGGACCCGGCGCCGGGTGTTTCTGCCGGAACAGGCCCCGAGCGGCTTCACCGTCGCCAGCGGCGAAGACAGCGTCGAAATGAGTCGCCTGTGTCGTGTCTTCGAGGCCTCGGACGAAGAAGGCCGGCGCCTCATTCGTCTTTTCGCCGAGTTGAGCGTGAGCGAGCTGCTGCAGATCCCGCCACGCATGTAACGCGGCAATAGCGAAACCAGAAACCAGAATCAGAAAAGATCCGACCGAAGAGTGAGTGTCGCGACTATTTCTGATTTCTGCCTTCTGGTTTCATCCCGCGCCGGCCGCTGAGAGCTGGTCCTTCACTGCGGGGCTGGCGATGGGAAGCGTGAAATAGAACCTGGTTCCCTCTTCCGGTTCGCTCTCGGCCCAGATCGCGCCACCATGCGCCTCCACCACCCCTTTGGCGATCGGCAGACCAAGCCCCGCGCCGAGGCGCGCGGTTCGTTTGGCCTGCCAGTAGGGGTTGAAGATGTCTCCTAGATTCTCTTTCGGAATTCCGGGGCCGGTGTCGGTGACGGAGAACAGAACGTCAGACTCCCGAGTGGTGGCCTGCACGGAGATCGCCCCACCCGCGGGCGTAAACTTCAATGCGTTTCCGATGAGGTTGGAGATCACCTGCAGCACGCGGTGGCGATCTGCGTGAACGTCGGGGAGAGAGCCTTCGGTATCGAAGTGCAGTGTGATGTGGGCCGACGTCGCCTGCGCGTTGAAGAGGCTGAAAGATTCCTGAAACAGAGTCTCCACCGCGATCCGCTCCGGCTCGATCGGCAAACGTTTCCCCCCTTCCAGTCGGGTCACATCGAGCAGGTCTTCGATGAGCCGGCGCATGCGGCGGGCCGAGAGGTCGATCAGATCGAGTTGTTCTCGATCTTCTTCGGAAAGCCTCTCGGAGAGCTGGAGCAGTGAGGTGGCAAGGGTGGTCGCACTGAGCGGATTGCGAAGATCGTGTGAAACGATGGCCAGTACTTCTTCTCGCGCGCGCAGTGCCTGCTGGGACTCGAGGTAGAGACGGGCGTTGTCGATGGCCA